>JAISLW010000240.1 GCA_031277105.1 Planctomycetaceae bacterium
ATCGTTAAATTTCAAATACGATACGTATAGAATCGCCTAATTATAATAATCGTTATAAAAAATGTAATATAGGCGCATCTAAAAATTTATTTTTCTTTGCAACAGAGATTACCGCTGAGAAAAAGGCAATACGGAACAACCCAACGCAACACGGCTGATTAAAATTTTAAACTGTTCTTATTTTAATTTGCGTTTACCTTTGCATGACTAGTTATCGGACGGCAGGCTTTGACGCTTGTAAATCAATGAATTTCAAGAACGATACATATATCGTTCCTAAAAAATTTGTCCAATCTTATAATCTAATCTATTTAATCTGCATAATCTGTGGATCAATTTTTAAAACGATCCGCAGATTATACAGATTAAAAAGATTATTTTAAGAATTTTTTGGGTATCTCAAAAAATTTATTTAATTCTATTTTTGGAATTTTTTGATTGTGTTTGGGATCATTTTGTTTAATTTGTTTAAGATGGAATAGGCGGTCTGTTTGTTCGTCAAAGCAAGTTTCAACAGAAGCCAGAACTAACGGCGAATGAGTTGAAACAAAAAATTGAATTTCTAATTCTTCGGCAAGATATTGTTGAATTTCTAGCAATGCAGGTAAAATAGTTCGTTGCCATTTTGGGTGTAAATGCGATTCGATTTCGTCAATAAGAATTACCATTCGGTTTTCGGCGTTTTTGTTGTACAATTTTGCGTTTTCTTTATGTTCGTACCAAGCCCACACAATTAGATACGCCAATGAAACAATTCTTTTTACTCCGGCCGAAACATGAATTATTGGTATTTCGCCGCAAGGGTGAACGATTGTCGGGATTTCTCTTGGTTCTTTGGGCAAACGAACCGGCATCCCTGGTCGCAATTCTCCCAAATCTGGCGGTGAAATTTCTCGCAAGACGTCGACAAGTATTTCAAACGGATATTTTTTCGTATCCATTCCCCATTTAACCCAATCCCGAATCAAACCTTCAATCGTTCCGTTAATTCCGTTTAGCACGTCGTTGAAAGAGAGAAAACGGTTTTGTTTTTCGACAACATCGGTAGGTATAACGGAGTCATAAGTTATATAAGAACCGTCGACTCTAGCATAAACCACAACTCCAGACATTGTGGAATTTGTTTGTTTATCGCCAATCCAGATACCGCGTTGTACGTCGTATTTGATGATACAATTTTTGGGCGAGTTTTGTTTTGTGTTTTTTGAAAGGCGATATGAAATTTCAGAACGATTTTTTATGTTTGGGGGATAAGCAGGAATCTCCGCCCAACTTCCAGTCTTTGCCCGCCATGCCGACTCCAATAAAAAAGTTTTACCCAATCCATTATCGCCCGTAATCACATTCAAACGCCGACTCGGCTCCATCTCAATAAAAGACGAAAAAGCCAACATTACGCAACGATAAAAATGAAAGTATTGTTTCGCGTATTAGGTTCATATTTGAATTTAAATAATTTTTATCGGAAATTTTATTTTGTTCATATTAATGTTCTATAGAAGAAGTAGCATTTGTACTATTTCAACGAAATTTCTGCTTGTTTTTTATGAATTCCTAAATATAAAGCATTTACATCGAAGTTAGCGATTTAAATCTTAAAAATAATATGTATCTTTAATTGATTATTATATTGAAGATTATGTTTGAAACGCAAATTTGGATGAAATATTACTATTACTAAACATTTCCAAACCTATTGCACAAATAAAACGATAATTTTATGGTGTCATTGTCTTTTCTCATCAATTTCATCAATCATTTTTATTGTTAATTCACGAACATCAATAATACAATCCAAATACAATGAAAAATTTTGAGGTTTTAATTGCGAAAAAACAGATCCATTTATTACAATTTTTCCTGATTGATTCTTTGAGATAAAAAAAGGATGTAAATATACCGTTCTTCCGCTTTGGATGTGACGATATTCAGTTTCAATGTGATATGAATTGGCATCTTTGGACACTTCCAAAACTCCATCGATATTCTTGCTTCGTACAGGAAATTTTTTAAGATCAATCATCTCCATTCTTGATATTATTCTCTTAGGCCAATCATTATCATTTGGCAGTTGATATTTGTCAAGTATATCACAAACATCAGAATTATTAATGATTATTTCAATTCTCACATTTTCAGCGTTTGAATTACCTGTATTTTTTACTGATATATAAACAGGAAAAAAACTAATTTTTTTATAGAGAAAATCTATCATTTCTCTATAGTAATCTTTATTTGTCTTTTTATCAGAGTAATAGAACATACCATGTGGTACGATAGGTACGTATTCATAATCGCAAATATCATTCGGTTTTTGAACAAATAAATAATCTACTAATAAAAATTCACCTTTCTGTTTTTGTAATTTATTATCATAAAGTTGAACCTCAAAATTTACAGAAACTGCATATGCTGAATTTCCCATTTTTGCAACTTCATCCGGTGAAGCAATATCAGTTGTGCTTCCTCTGCGTACGTAAACTTCATTTTGTCTAATAATTTCTTTTGTTCCTTCTTTATAGTTTACTTTGAAATAATATGGACGATCTTGCATGACGGGAAAATATATGATCCCAATTTTTTTATTTTCATATTCAAATTGTTGATAAGAAAAATCTATAGGACGATTGGTATTACTATTCACAAGTTGTTGAATTTTTGCATCGTCAATATGCTCTGAAATGCCAACAACTTCCTTTTCACCATTATTTTCTTTAACCCCAATCAAAATATACGCATCACACCTCCTCCAAGAATTTGCAAAAGCAAGAATATCCTTAATCAATTTGGATTTTTCGATGTTGGTAGCTCCTTCAAATTTATACTGTTCTTTTTTGAAGTCTAAGCTATCGCTTTCACTTGAGTATAATAATTGTTGAAATAATTCGTTATCCATGATGGTTTGTAAAACTTTCCGTGATATTTACTAAAAAAATTGTAATGTTTCAATGAAAATTTTTTGAGAATACACAATTTGCCAAAATAACTTAACAAACTAACGGTAATTTCTAAAAACCTTGTTTTTCAAAAAAAAACTAATCCGTGAAAACAAGGATCGACGAATATTTTTTGGGTAAAAAATGAGGTTGCAGTTAAATGCTTTGACCTTTTAAGTACAAAACAAATATTCCACTGAAATATTATGATAGTTAAAATTGGTCAACTGTCTTATTTGAACGTTGCTGATACGATTCACTCATCATCCTTCGCCCTCTTCGTTACCCATGCGGTATTTTATATCATAGTTAATTATAAAATCCAACTCCGCATCCGTAAATCCATAATGTTTCGCTAATATGCGATCTATCGCGTTTAATTCCGTTTTAACTTTTGAAGGACGATATTGTTCGTATGTCATGATTCCTTCTCGTATTTCATTTGTTTCTTTGAGCTTTTGTAAATGCACAATTGATATTTGTTCCAATGACGGAGATAAGTCATCAAAATCAATAAATATTTTTTTGACGGAAGCATCCGTAAAATCACGACAATTTGAAAACATTCGCCAAACAAAATAAAATATCGTTGAATTAAAGTACGCACAAATACTTTTCTGTAAACTATTATTAACAACATATTTATCTTTGTATTTATCAGATGTCTGTTGTGTATCAAATGCTCTCAACCAATAGCCACCGGTTCCCCCGCTTATTGTTACAAGTTTTCCATGTGTTTTGAAATAATCCATTAAATTCGTCTTATCTTTTCGTATTTTTTGATAAATATTTATTGCTGTTTCATTTTCAAATTTGCCCCAAATGTTGTCAGTAATATAATCACCAGAACAAACATACGACAATTTTTCAAACAATGATGTTCTTTCATCTTTATTCCAATGTTTGAATCCAGATGAATAAAACGCTTTATTTTTTTGATAACCAGTTAATAGACAAATACTCAATATTTGATGAACTCCGTAAAAAAGACAACTTGGTCGATCTGCAAAATTTGAATAAAAAATTGACTGATGTTTATCTTGAATTACATTACGTAAAGGTTCCATTCTTGGAGTCGAACCAATCGAAACAGGAACAATCATACCCAATGTTGCTTTGGATTGTATCAAATAATATACTCTTTCCATAACAAAAGCGTATAGATTTCCGCATGTTTCCGTTTCGTAATTTTTGATTGTGTATAATTTTTTAATTTTTGAGTATTCGACGTATGGTGGATTTCCGATTATTACGTCGAAGCCTCCGTTTTGTAGTATTCCGTAAAATTCTACGATCCAATGGAAGGGTTGGTGTGATTTTTGCCATGATTTGAATAGATTTTTATTTTCTGTTTTAATTTTATATTCGTTTGCCAGATAGAGGTCGAGTTGTTCTCTTAAAGTATTTAATTTTTTTCTTAAATCAATTTTTGTCTCTAGAGCGTATTTTGCGTAAATGGTATTGTTTTGATCTTTTGTTTGATTTTGGCGGAATGCTTTGAATAATTGATCGATGTCCTTTGCGTTTTGTTCGATCTTTTTTAGGTCTTCGTCAAAAGTTAATTTAGATTTTTGCGTTTCTTTAATTTGTTCTAGCGATACGTAACCGACAAGCGTATTTCCGCTGCGAATATTGAAATCTATATCCGGCAAGGGTTCCATTTTATCTGCGGTTTCAACTTCTGCTGCTAGTTTTAGAAACAATCTTAATTTACAAATTTCGACGGCTTCATCCATAATATCGACGCCGTACAGATTGTTCAAAATAATGTTCTTGTAAATGAAATAACGTCTGTTTGGATGCGCATTGATTTTTTTTGCCACTTCGCCGTATTTACTTGGCAATCCTGTTGTCATGTTTTCCATTCTGTTTAGGCAAGTTTCGTAAAGCGGTTCAAGAATATTCATTGCCGCAAAAAGAAACGCGCCGCTGCCACAGGTCGGGTCAAGAATTGTTACAGAATCCAACGCAGAATAAAATTGCCAAAGCCATTCAGGATCGTCGGTGTTGACAATCATATCTTGCGCTAATTGCCGTATGTCAAGATTAAACGTAATTAAATCATTAACCGTTTTAATTTCACCCGCTTTAATTTTTTCGCGAATATCCAAACAACGCATTCGCCGCGCAACATGTTCGCGCCACGTCTCCGTCGGCAACGCAAAAATTCGATGAACTAAAATAAAGTTATTGACTCTTGACAAGCTAATTTAATTCTATCATTTGCCAATTTTATATACTCTTCATTTATGTCATATCCAATATAATTTCGTTTTGTTTTTATTGCCGCAACAGCAGTTGTACCGCTGCCCATAAAAGGATCAAGTATAATATCATTTGTAAATGAATATAATTGAATTAGTCTATTAGGTAACTCTTCAGGGAATGGCGCAGGATGTCCGATTCGTCTTGCGCTTTCAGCATTCATTGTCCAAATTGATTTTGTCCATTCCATAAATTGCTCTTTTGTGATTGTATTACATTTTTCTTGAATTTCATATTTGGTTCGTTCTCTACGATATGACCCTTTTGAAAATATTAAAATATATTCATGTATATCTCGTAATATTGGATTTGCAGCGCTCTGCCAACTTCCCCATGCAGTCGAAGGGCTTGCACTTGCCGCCTTATTCCAAATAATTTCGCCTCGCATACTAAACCCCATTTCAATCATCATATTTGAGATATAATCCGAAAGAGGAATATATGGTTTACGTCCAAGATTAGCAACATTGATACAAGCCCGTCCACCATTAACCAAAACACGAAACGTTTCGGAAAATGCACATTTTAATAAATCCAAATATTCTTTTAACGATAAATCATCATCATATTCTTTTGAAACATTATAAGGCGGCGATGTAATCATTAAATGTAATGAATTATCAGGAATTTCTTTCATGTTTGTACATGAACCTTTAATAATTGAATTAATATATTGAGACGGCAGAATATTAACTGAGTCAGAAATATTATACTTTATCTCAAGTTCTTTATATAATTTTGAATTATAAAATTTTGAAGAATCATGATTTATTCTTCCGGTTGTTCCAAAAGAACTTGTTTTAGTTCCACTTAAAGATGACATTTTTATTCTCCTCTGATTAAAGATAGAAACTTTTCTGCTTTAGCCTCATCTGTTGGTTCTTTGTGAGCAATACAAATATATTCTCCCAATCTTTGTTGTGAAACAACTGAAGAAAAATAATTTAATTTTGTATTGAGTAAATCTTTAATTAATTCTTCTATTTTTGAAATATTTTGTATTGTTTGGAATCCTAATTTCTCAGTTTCCTTTATAAATTCACTTTTAGTGGGATCTGGATTAAGAGACCAAAATCCTTGAATAACACCTGCGGCTTTAATACTATCAACTTTATGACTATAGTTCTTGGTTATAGGGCTATTACCTAAAATTATAATTGGTATTTGGGTTGATTCAATTCCAGACACACGAATATTTATAGATTTTCCTAAAGCTTTTAACATAGAATCAGAGCGTAAGAAAGATGGATTTCCCTTATGTGTTTTATAATCTCCGATTAAATTTATTGAATTGGATTTTGTATATTCATAATTTGATACAATACTCATCTTTATTTCGAAAATAAGTTTAATATTTTGTGCTATTTGACGCTTTGAATTTGTAGTACAAAAGGCTAAATCTGCTTCTGACTTTCTATTCAGTCCTATTTTGGGACATTCTACATTATTTAAAGCAAATAGTCCCAATTTTTTTGCAATTGGTTCTAAAAGATTTTTTGCCCATGATTCAGTAAAGTTTCCTATTAATGTATTACGTGCTTGGAGAGTTTGCTTTTCAGCACTACAATTTTTAGGTACGTATGCAAATTTTCCAGATTTTAAACTATAAAAAAGTTTCTCTGGAGAAACATTATGACCAAGAGCATCTATAAAAAACTGTTTTTCAGTATCTGTATTCCACATATTTTTTTGGGGTATTGGTTATTAATTTTTCGTCAATATATTTCATATATGAAATATATATAATTTTAATTTAGTTAAATTGTAATTGGAGTATTTCTGATATATCATTTGGTGAAAATTTTCTACTATTTACGGTAAGATTGTTAATTCAATTATGAAATCATACCATTTTCTTTCATTTTTACTACCCTTCAATTTTTTCTTTCATTAAAATTTGGGTTAAAGGTTAAACTAATCGAAATAAAAACAAAAAAACATTGTAACGCAAAATATCATCAATAGATTTTTTCAACGTTTCCGTAATTAATAATGGTTTATCCGCATTTTTATCGCAATATTGTTCGAGCCTTGTATAAACGCGGTATTTTATGCCGGAACGTTTACCTAGCGCCGAGCCGCGATTATTTTCGTCCGCACGAATAATATCAACCGCTTTACTCAATAATTCGTGATGGTTCTCCAATTTTCCCATCGGCGCCGCATCAGGATTACATGCGACGGCGCGGAAAATTTCAACAGGCGATTGCGTAATAATATTTTTTTCCCTATCTATCCAAGTAAGAATATTGTCGTCATTCGCCGTTTTCGCATAAACAATAACCCCTTCTTTCTGATCTGTTTCAGTATTTTGTTTTGACGAATAAACGACGTTAGGCAAATCTGTAATAATTTTTTCTAATTCCGGTTGCGTTTTTATAGATTCCTCCCAAATTTTTAACGCTTGCGACCCAAGATCGACTTCAGCGTCTTCTTCGTCATTGTTAAATAACTTTGAATTTTCGTTGTACAAATCTTCAACATTAACCGGATCGCCTTCAAAAAAAACTTCGTCGCTACCCAGCAAATCGGCATTTTCTTTAATCCGCTTTTTCAACCGTTGCCGCAAACCGATAATTTTTTCAATTCCGTCTTCCGGTAAAAAAGAATAACAATAAATTTCATTTGCCCGCTGCCCAATACGATCAACACGTCCCGCACGTTGTATCAAGCGAATAATCGCCCAAGGCAAATCATAATTTACAACAATATGAGCGTCCTGCAAATTTTGCCCTTCGCTCAACACGTCGGTAGAAATGAGTATTCGCAATTCGCCGTCGTTTTTATATTTGTCTTGAAATTGTTGCTTGTTACTTTGTGGACTGAACCTGACTGCTTTTTGCGTTGGATCATCGTCGTTGCCGGTTACGCTCTCAATATTTTTTACGCCGCGCCGCTTCAATTGCTCCGTCAAATAAAACGCCGTGTCCGTAAATTGCGTGAAAACTAAAACCTTGTCGTCGCCATGTTTCTGCGTCAATAAATCATAAAGAGCGTTAAGTTGTCTGTCGAGTTCGGGTTTCCAAGTTTTAACAGCCGCTAGAATTGAAAGAATATTTTTGTTGTCGTTTTCAAGAGATTCCAATAACGACTCCGTAAAAAATTCACAACGTATCCAGTTAAAACGCAACTTGAACGAATCGCTCGAAAATAATTTATAAACTTCATCCGCCTTCGCAATATACTGTCTTTCAGACATAATAATATTTAGATTATTGTTTTCATCATTACCGTTGTCTTTGTGTTCTTCGTTGCCGTTATTGTTGTCATTCTCATCATCGTTGACATTGTTATCGTTGTCTATATCGTCGTCTTCCAAAAAACTGTCAAGATTTTGCGCAATATTTTTTCCAATCGGCAACGGTAATTTGTTTTTGATTGCGTGGACAAAAATATAGTTGCGTAAAACATGACGGGCAAGCGAAAGCAAAAAAGAATTACCACTACTTTCCAGCCGCTTAAACAACATCGTCCGGCAAAATCCCATCAAATATTTTCCCGTATGATTCAAATTTCGTAATAACGATTCTTCGTCCGGCGTCGGTTTAATGTTCTGATTTTTGTTTATGTAAATTTGCAGTCCGTATCTTGGCAACTCAAGTTTGTTAATAATATCAACAACATTGTCCGCATACAAAGCGGCATATTGATCATTCGGGTCGTTTGGATCAAAAGGATATTCAACTTTTTTCGCAATACGTTCAGGAAAATATAACTGCCTATCGTCGGCAAAAGTAAGATATTTTCGCCCGTTTTTTTTGTCCGTTTTAGCGTAATATTTTTTTATAAAATTTCTGGTTCGTCTTACAAGATAGAGTTGCATAAGATTTTGCCAGTCGTCCGCTTCTTGACTTAATTCAAACGCCTGTAAACTACGCGGCATAATTTCATTGTGTTTCGTATTAAACTGAACTTGCCCGCCGATTTTTTTAATATACTTTTCAGGACTAATTCCCAAATCCTTGTCGTCTGGAATAAATAAACGTAACTGATTCGCTAGATCATTATACGATTTGTTATACGGCGTAGCAGAAAGCAAAATCACCTTGCTCTCATTGAGATCAATATAATCCTTAATCGCCTTATAACGGCTTCCGGCGCTGTTTCGGAAATTATGGCTTTCGTCAATAATCACAGTACGATAACGGCGCTCATTCGCCAAGTCTGTTTGAACGCGGCTTTGAGAAGTTACCTTTGCGCGTAATTGATACTGATGAGCGTAACCTTCCCACATCGCCTTCAAATTTTTTGGACAAATAATCAAAGTCTCATGCGAAAAATCTTCTTCCAATAACTTCGCCAAAGCCGTTGCAATAATCGTTTTGCCAAGCCCGACAACATCGCCAATAAAAACGCCGCCATGCTTATGAAGATGCCGAGCGGCAACAGAAACGGCGGTTTGCTGGAAGTCAAGCAATTTATCTTTGAATATTGCCAGAATAGTAAAATTGGCAATACCCATGCGGGCTTCGTAAGAAAGATGATAAGCGATTTTGACAAAAATATAATACGGCGGAATCAACCGCTCGCCCGCCCAAGACGTATCAATAATCTCAATTAACTCGCTAGTAATATCGACAGACTTACTATCCAGCCAACGCTTGTCAAACCATGTTACTAATTTTTGTGCGGCGTCCTGCTCCAAAACGTCAATATTGAGTTCGCCCTGCTTAACCAGACCCGCCAACGTTAAATTACTACTGCCCAAAAAACCAACAACCGGAATCCTCGAATCATCGCCGTATGCCAGATAAAGTTTGGCATGCAACGGATAATTCAAATGAAGTTTAACGCATAACTTTTTCGCTTTCATTTGACGGCTTAATTTTCGTAACGTTACTTCATCCTTATCGCTCGGAATCCCAATCGTCAACTGATCGCGAAACTCTTGCGCCAGTTGTTTTTTTAGGCGATTCATACTTGCGTTATCGATAAGTTCGCCGTCGGATTGGTTACAATAATATTTACGCAAAATATCAGCAGGACGAACCTGCATACCAATAAGAAGACGACAAACACGATAAACGTTAGTATCTTTTTCTAAAATCTCATCGCCAGGCAATAAATCTATCGCCCCAGAAATCTCACCCCAACCGCGCAAATTAAAATACCCAATACAACAATCCAAACGCTTAGAACATTTTAAACTGTTCGCACTTGAGTTTGCGTTTACCGCCGCCTGCCTAGCTATCGGACGGCAGGCTTTGACGCTTTTAAATCGCTGAATTTCAAGTACGAGCAGTATAACGTATCGCCAAGACCAACCGTTAAAATATTTTCAACATTATCATAAATTTTAGGCATATAAATAAAAAATCTTTCAGTAAAATTATAAACTGCTCACACTTAAATTCGCCTTTACCGCCGCACGTCGATCTATCGGACAACAGGCTTTTACATTTTTGCATCGCTGAATTTCAAATACGAACAACATAATACTTTTCGTACTTTAAAATACGTTTTTTAAAATTTTGATTTTTTGTAACGATAATAATAAATGTTTTTTCACCCTGATAAAGGCGAAATATAACGTAATTTTTTGATCAAAAAAATACTCTAACGAATAGTTATACGTATTTTAAAAAACCGCAATTTAAAGTGCGAAAAGTATAAGCGCTCAATAATAACGTTTATTTTTTGAAGCAAAAATTAATTTCCTTAATTCAAAGTTCTGAATAAAAAAATTATATTTTTTATGCTTTTATGAATAACCATGTTAGATGATAAAAAACCGGCGCCGCAAAACATAACGAATCAATTCTATCAAGCATCCCATTGTGTCCTTGTATCAACGTTCCATATCCGCTTACGCCGCGATCCCTTTTTATCGCAGACATCGTCATACTTCCACAAAATCCTATAAAAGATACGATCATCGCAATCAATCCCGCATGCCACCATTGCGAAAACGGCGTAAAATACCAAATCGCTACGCCCAATAAACCCGAAGAAATTACCCCCAAAAATACGCCTTCCCACGTTCTATTCGAATTTATTCTTGGCGCTACAACATGTCTTACCGGCACTTGCGACCATAAATATTGGAAAACATCGCCGAATTGCACGACTACGACAAAGAAAAATAATAACCTAAAATTTACACTGTCAGCCGACGGAAAATAATCCGGCAACATTAACGTCGTTACAGCCTCCGACGGCAACTCAATTAACGAATCGCCCGATACCGTAGATACGTCCATCGTCAATATCGCCGGAACATAACTCAACGAATAAACACAAACCATAAGACCAAGCTGTAACTTCGCAGTCCGCTCCAAAAAACGCTTCGGATCGCCAGATACCGCCATAAACCCAGGTAAAACCAAAAAAACATAACCCGGCAATAACACCGAAAAAAGTTGATAAGGCGATATGCCCGTAAAAGACATAAACCACGCAGGATTTATACCAATTAACACAAATTGAAGCGGCGTAAGAAAAACATATATCCAAAAAAGAGTCTGATGATCAACCGGACTCTTCGGAGTAAGCGTAATATACTCGCGAAGCACACTAACAGATATTACAAAAAATAAAAGAACAGTCGCAAAAGAACCAAGCATAAATACACACGCTATCGATCCAAAAAGTATCCACCACGCACGAATACGAGTACGAAACGAACTCAATATCGCAGGATCAACGCCATAATCCTCATAACGACGTAAACAACGAACAACACTAGAAGCCAATATCAAAAGAAATAATACGCCAACCAAAAAACAAATAGTTAAATTGTCCACAATAAAAATTTATTAAATTTATAAAAAAAAAGTTACATAACCATTCACAGAAATTTGTTTATTAAATTACGTTTGGGCAATTTTTAAGGAATAAGCGAGACATGAAAGACAAATGAGACAATTTTTTTATAACAAAAAACTTTTTCTCTAAATCATCTACTTTAAAAACTATCGCCTACACCCAATCACCTAAAACTTGCCGCTTAAATTTTCATGAATGGTTACAAAAAACCTACTCTACCCCATTCTATCACATTCTATCCATAAAATCGTACTCTCTTAATTTCATGTAATTTTATGAACGGTTACATAATTTTTGAATTTTGTTGCGAAAATAACAAAAACAAGGCGATAAATTTTTATTTATATCAAGAAAAGGAGAGATTTCAGACGCCCATTCTTTTTTCTTTTTACCAATAACCGCATATCCTTCTTCTTGCTTTTGTTTATTCAATTCTCTCGACCAACCTTTCCTAACAGATTCTGCTAACGTTTCCCAACATCCTAGTCTTGTTTCGTCATAATTTTTTAACTGCTTGGCGTATGGATAAACTTGTTTTATCGCATTGAAATCGCCTAAAAACCATGATTCCATCTCTTTGATAGAAATACAAAATTGCGTATGCCCATCGGCGCCGCAATTCCTTGCAACTTCCAATAACTCCGACCTAAATTTTTTTAAACACCGCTCATCTAAATCGCACATTACAAAAATAGTATAGTCCATCGGTTGATGATCAAATCTATTTGATAAACCTTTAAGCAATCTTGGCAATTGCGTTAGTAATTGTCTTTTTTTTGGATCGGAATCGTTCCTGCTTAAATTTTCTGGTAATTTCCCGATTCCTCTGTATGAATAAATTAGATATTGATCAGTATTCAATCCGATTTTATCCAAAACTGATTTAACGGTAATTTTTCCCGACATATCCTCTATAAGGAAAATGAAAAAATGCATTTTACCTCCTTTCTAAATAATCGCTGTACCATAAATCGCCAAGTTTCAAATCTTCTTTTGTTAGATAAACTATAGTTTCATTGTCGCTCGCCCGACGTATAGTCGAAAATCCGTCGTCGCCTTTTTCAATAATCCACACTTCGTCCGGCACAAGAGCATTTATAAAATACGGTTGATGCGTTGTAACAAAAATTTGCGAGCCTTTGGTTTTTTTGGTGTACTCTCTAAATTCAATTGCAAGAATTTCTAGCAATTTATGATACAATCCGTTCTCCGGTTCCTCAATACATAAAAACGGCGGCGGCGTAGGATCCTCTAACAAAAGCATATAAGAAAACATCTTTAACGTTCCATCCGACATCTGAATCGCATAAAAAGGATCGACAAAACCCCTGTCATTAAATTGAAGAAGCAATCGTCCGTCTGGCGATACTTCCGTATTGATTTGCTTTATTCCAGGAATTTTTTGACCGATACGATCAAGAATTTGTTGAAATGTTTCGGGATGTTCTTGTTTCATAAATTGAACTACATTACTCAAATTTGAACCGCTGATATTAAGATGTTTTTGCGGTCCGGCTTGCGGTAGTTCCCGCGCCGCATCCGGCGAAAAATAACTCAAAAACCAACCCTCAATATATTCGCGAAACATAGAAATTCGCGGATGATCTTTCAACACGCCAAGCGTCGATATACCAAGCCGGCGGTTATCTGTCAACTCAACTTTTTTTCTATAAGGTTTAACATTTTTTTTTGCCGACAAAATATCAGAAAGTTTATTTTTACTTTCGTCTATTTTTTCGCCGCCTTTTTCGCCCTCATAAACAATTCCTTTGCCGTTGTTCAAATGTAAAAACGACAACGGAAATCCATAACCGGAATTACGCCGTTGCCGCAATATTTCTTTTTCAACATATACGCGACCGTTACTATCCTTGCTTATTGCCAACTGGTAAGTAATAGGACTAACTGTTTCCTTAAAACTAAAATATATCTCAAACTCAATCGGACCTTCTGATCCTTGCGTATAAATTTTATCGTAACCGCCGCGTTTTTTCAGATTGCAAGCGTCTTCAACTCCTTCTTTCAAACAGTCCGCAAGAAACCCAAACGCATCAAACAACGAACTCTTACCCGACCCGTTTTTGCCAATAACCGCAGTAAGCGGCGTCAATGATTTTTGTGATTTATCAGAATTATAAAAATGTCCTAATTCAACAGATTTAAGCGTTTTATAATTCTTGACTCGAAAACCTTCTATAATAGGCATTTGAAATAATTCCTTAATATAAATATACTGCTGTTCGTACTTAAATTTAGCGATTTAAAAACGTAAAAGCTCGCCGACGGTAGATAGGCAGGCGAATGTAAACGCAAATTCAAATACGACCAGTTTAAAATTACGATACGCTTTTTGCTAAACTGATTTTCGTGAACGTTTACAATTATTTAAACATTTTAAACATTATAAAAAAGTAAAACATATTGGCAACATTAACCAATTATACTATTCGCATTTTAAAATGCGTTTTTTAATCTGCTTTTTTGTAACGCTAATTATCATTATTTGTCGCCCGGACAATGGCGAAAAATATTTACAATTATCGTTACAAAAAATAATTACGCCTGCTGAATTGTTACAAAAAACTACTCTCTACACCCTCCACTAACCCCTAAAATCTCTACGATTCTATAATTTTCGTGAACGGTTATTACGTTTTTATATCGCTGAATTTTAAGTACGCTCTGTATAAAATTGTTCATCTGGTTCGTTTAGGTTTTTTAATAATTTTAGCAATGTTGTAAAAAAGACGGCGGTTTTTTGCGGCGTTTTTTCTAGTTTATATTGGATAAGGCGTAGATAATGTATTAGTTCGTGATAATAAATACTCCGAATTTGTTCGGCATTGAATTTTTGTAACAAAAAAGATTTATATTTTTGATAAAGACGCTCGTATGCCAAGCTTCGCATTTCGTGGAAAGTAATCTGATTTTCTTTTATCAAGCAATCATTTTGCCGCATTAAAAATTCATAGCCGCTGTGAAGCGATTGCAACATTTTGGCATAATCTAGCGCCGGCGAATTATGAACGTTTACATGATTCGGATCAATTAAATAATAACCTTCCTTTCGGTTCGGAGCAAAAATTATATTTTCTACCGTTAAATCGCCGTGTATTTTTGAACATAAATCAGAACTAAAAACCTGCAATAAATTTTTTTGCGATAAAACGTCGCTATAAAATTGTAAATTTTCGTATGCGTTGCCGTTGACAATTAACTTGTCATATTTTAACAATTCAATAATTGCCGGATGATTTTTTATTTTTTCAAGATTTTTTACGCATTTTTCATCGATATATTTTTTTAATAGATTTTGCGATTGCGGTTGCGAATTTGGTTTGTGTAAATTTTGTTCAATATCGTTTAAGATGCGTTGTAATATGTTCCAGCATGTTTGTTGGTCGCGGCAATGAATAGCGTCGAAAAAATTGATAGCGTCCGGCTCAAACGGCATGTCGTATGAAAATAAGTTTTCATCGGAACGGCGCGATAAAATTTCGGGCAACGGTAAAATATCATGTTGTTCGTTTAACCAATCCGCTTGCAAACATAATTTCGCAGCGGAGTCGCAAAAAGCATATTTTCTGAAACAACGAATATTTTGATCCTTTTCAATCAACAAAGTCGTCGCATACGAGCCGCCGGAATAATCTTTGACTATCGCAATATCGCGATTAGCGCTAATATACGCTTCGCAATATCCGCGATCTTTAGCCGCAAAATAACGTTCCAAAAATAACATCTTCGTTTCAGTATTTGCAAACGGGATTACTTTAACGAATTGATTTTTGCAAGAGTTTCGTCCGAGCGCCCGTAAAGTTGACAAGAAATAATTGCGCGGAAATAATGCCAGAACAATCGACGCCGCCAACATAACAATCGTCGGAATCAACGTAAAAATTAACAAATAAAACGACGCCGCTCCAATATTAGAATTATCGTACAATAATCCCAATGCAGAATTAATAATACTCAACGGCGAATAAATATGAGCAAATAACGCCGAAAACGAAACGCGATAACCAAGAACTTGTAAACCTTGACTAAGAAGAAAATATGAAAAAAAATAACAAAACCACGCCGTTACTGTCAATAAAAATAATTTAACCCGATTCACCTTGCCGATCAAATCTTTGAAACATGAAATAAGCGACCAAGCAAACGTATAAATAACGTTACGAATATTCAAATTAAAAATTCGCCCGATAGCAAAAATACAAAGTTTCGGCAAATACGGCGACTTGCTAAAATAAAAAAACGCAATAACGCCCGCAAGAATCGTATTGCTATAAACGATTATTGAGTAAGTCCAATTTTGAATTTCATCGCCGCCAATCTTAACGCCGAAAAAAAATATAAACGCAAAACCAACAACAATAACATCAAGAAATCGATCCACAATAACCGTCGCAAGCATTAACGGGAATCCGTTTTGCGACCTAATCGAAGCGATTATCGCACGAACAAGTTCGCCAATACGCATAGGAATAATATGATTAACAAGATACCCTAGCGAAATCGCAGTCAACAAACGACGACGTACAGGTTGCTCGTAAATTTGGACAAATAACTCCCAACGCAACATCTTCAATATATGACCAACAAAAAATACTATTATCGCAATTATAATAAAAAACATCTCAACAAAAAATTTGAAAACTGCTCATACGTTAATCTGCGTTTATCGCAGCTTGTCTATCTATCGGACGACAAACTTTGACGCCTTAAAATCACGCTCGGAACACGGATTTTTTTACATTATTTTCTACCAACTTGTCGTCCCCAATTGGACAAAATAAACATTAAACTCAAAGGTACATTTTTAAGACTTGTTTTTTTTGTTTTAAAAATTGGGTTGATTGATTTTGTAGATTATTTATTTTTTCTTCAATTATTATAATTTCCGAAACGACTTTTTGTTGTTCGGCAAGCGGCGGGATTGGGATTTTTTGATTGAGAAAATCTTTTATGCCAATACGCGGCAGCGTAACGCCTTTCATTAAATCGTTAGTTTGTTTAACCAACTCGTCCGATAACAAGGCATATTTTAGAATTAAAGGAAAATCTGTTTTAAGCGCCAAAATCTCTGTTGAACATATTCCTTCGTCTTTCGCTATAACGACCTTATTCAGATACGGGCGTAATTTTCCATATAAAACGTCGTTTTTACAGAAAACGTTTTTTGCGGATAAAATATTTTTTCCTTTTGTGAAATTATCCGCATAAATTCCCGTATTGCTTTCTATATGTTCGAGTCCTAAATATAAAAAAATTTTGTTCGGGTTATTTTGCGGATTACATTTTGCGTCGGATATACGGCATAAAGTCGATATATAACCTCGCGGAAATACGTCTAACAATGAAAATATTTGTTTCCGTTCTGTTTCAATTTTTGCTTTTGCCGTCGTTTCTTTTTTTTCTATCGCTTCGATTTCGGCGACAATTTTTTCTTGTATTTCTTTGGGCGGCAGAGGGATTTTTATGTCGGTCAAATATTTTTTTGATACGTTTCTTAAACTGTTGCCTTGAAATCCGTTTTCTATCAATGATATATTATTGTACAAGAATGTATAAATGAATTGCAGATTTATGTCGGTATTTTTTTGTTTTAAAATATACGTGTGGTCGGATGCAGAAAAGGCGCCGTTTATATAATGTATATTGGCGTTGCCGCCGTCTCCTATTATTATTGCTTCCGTATTAAAATCTGCCGTATTACATTTTTTTATTGACGGCGATGATATTATAAACGGAATAGAACCTTGTTTCTCCGCAAACGCCGCCGGTCTTTTACCTTTTCCTATGAAATTGCAAATATCTTCGAGTCTGACTAAATTCCATTTGCTCTCAATTTTCACTTTTTTTTTAACCGCAAACGAAATATTTTTATCAAAATTTTTTCGGTTAAACGCAATCATATCGATTAGATTGATACGCCAAATATTATCTTTTAACGTTTCGTGAATCGGGAAATCGTAATCGCCTAAAAATGCTTTGTAAATATACGTACTTGCTTTTTCTGGATTGTTGAAATTGTTTTCGTCAAAAAGTCTGGTGCATTCGGCGATAGATTTTCCGCGTTGTATTGGGCGTATGCCTTCGTTGCCGCGGCGATTGGAAAATTCATAACCGAGAAAATGTTTTTCGTCGTCTTTTTCGCCTGTTTTTATTAAAACTGTTTTTTGCGGATATGCCAAAATGAAATAAAATAATTTTTCTTTTTCGATTTCAATAAGCGTATTCCAGAAGTCTTTTTCGGATTTTGTTTTTATATTTTTTTTGTATTCTTTGTAAATTTCGTGTTTGTCAATTTTTTTATTCGGCGTTTTTTTTAGCATTGTAATATAATCGTCTAAACTGATATTTTCCCAAACATGCCTGACGTATTTGGCGACGGGTTTGTCGATGTCGTTGTGTGTCGCGTCTTGAAAATTGTTAAAAAATCGTTCGACGGATTGGCGTAAATTGATCGTTTCGTAATTATTTCTACGGCGTAAAAACAGTATAACTGTATTTGTTCCGGTAGCCATAAAGGTATTACTTCCCAATGCGGCGACGCCGATAATTTCAAAATATTGCAAGATAATTTCGCGGGTTTTTGTATAAATTCCTTCGCTGTTTAAGATGGAACTTGGCAAGATTATTCCTGCGACGCCGTTGTCTTTTAAGAGTTGTTTTGAGCGTTCTACGAATAGGCATTCTATTTCGGAGCTGTTATCGGTCAGTGAATCGTATAGTTGAAATTGTTCTTCTTTATAAAATGAGCGGGCTGTATTTTTGAATGCCGAAACCGAGTAAGGCGGATTGGAGACAAGAATATCAAATTGTTTGTTGTCTTGCGGGAAATCTTTGTTCTTGCGCGATAATTTTCCTTTGTAATCGGGATGATCAAATCGTGCCAAGCCGTCGGAATGAATTACATTCGCCAAGCCGTCGCCGTGTAAATAACATCCCACTTTTCCAACTTTCACAAGACGATAATCTTTTTCTATTCCGTAAATGTATTTTATAGCCCATGTAAAATGGTTGTTTTGCCAATGGCGGATTTTTTTTGCTACGTTTGGCGTATATTTTTTGTCGTCTTTTTGGTCGAGCAAGCGTTGTATTTCGTGCATGCTTTCGGTTATAAAATGCCCGCTACCTGCCGCATAATCAATAATATACGGCAAAAACATATCATCCTTATCATCGCTATCAATTTCCGCAGACGACAATTTTTCTTCTACCAACACGTCTATCGGCAAACTTTTAATAATAAACTGCGCAACCGGCGCCGGCGTAAAAAATTGACCTGATTCCTGTTTTAGTCCGGTCGTTAAAAGCAATTCAAAGAAGTCGGAAATATATTGCAGTTTTTTGGCGTAACGAAGTTTGAATTTTTGCAACAACTCTACTATTTCTTTTACAACAACAGCATTTTCATTAAAAGACGCTTCATCGTAAACGTCTTTAATTGCAAACTCATTATTTTTCTCCAATATGAGTCTGCGAAATTCTTCCAAGATTGGTTTTCGTTGTTCTTGGGTAAGGAATGGAAACTTGTTATTAAATTCTGTTTCTGAAAAATCGGTAACCGTTTTTTCTAAAAATTCATGCACTCCTTTTTGATACAGATCCGTCAATCGCAATTGAAAACTGCGGTGGTCGTCAATACCTTCCAACCATTGAAATCCTAGTTCGTTATTAGTTCCTTCGTTTGATTTTTCGTCGTAAATTTTACACAAGAACAAGGCAAAAATCCGATTAAAGGCATTTCCTTTATCCGATACGACGTTGTGCCTGAGAATTTCGAGGAAGCGATTGAAAATAAAACCGCTGTCTTCTTGTTTTATCTCAACCAAGTCGTCTATTGTTAGCGCTTTGCTTTCAAAATTATAAGGTTTTACCCAATCGTCAAAAACGCCGTTATCTTTTGTTAGTTTATTCCATTTTTCGTAAAAATCTTTAACGTCGCCCGTGCGATAATCGTTTTCGATTTTTATTATTTCGTTACGAAAAACAATTTCTTTATTTTTTAGTTGCGACGCATAAAGCATAATCAAATCGGGTTTGTTGTTGAATTTGAAAAATGTAAAAAGTTGTCAGCCGTCTTTTTTCATGCGGTCAAATGCGCCGTCAAATTCTTTGCCGTAAGTTTTGCATTCGATCAACAGATATTCCGAGCCGTCGTTGTGCGTAACGCAAATATCAAGTTTGCCCGCCGTTTCATGTTCGGTTGGATAAATTTTTTCAAGAATAATATTTTGGGGTTTATAACCTTTGTCAAGTAAACGGTCAACACATTCGAGTACGACAAAATTTTCAGGTTGCGAGAAATTTTGCGTTGTTTTGTTATTGGATTGCGTTTTGTTGCCGTAGTTAATTTTGTTGCCGTAGTTAATAGTCTCTTTATCGAAATCAATCTCAATAACATAACCGGCATAAGATTTATAATATATCTCTTTTGAATTTTCTTGAAGGACAAAACCTAACTTGTCCAATAATTTTTTTATTTGATTTTTTTTGGATGCTTGCATTGTGTAACTGTTCACGAAAATTTGTTTATTAAATTATGTTTTGACGATTTTTTGAGGGATAAGTGGGACATGAGGGACAAATGGGACGACTTTTTTTTGTAACAAAAATTGAGAAGGAACGCAGGCGTATATTGGGCTAACTTTTTTTTGCATCATTACGTAAAACGCTGCTAGGACGCAGCGCCCTACGCTAATCCTATTGCCCAGATGGGGCGCAATACAATTAAAATTATTGTAACAAAAAATAATTACGACTGCTGAATACTTACAAAAAACTTCGTAGCCGTTCACGAAAATTAAGGCGAGAACAGTTTAATCAAAAAGTGATTTCTTTTGCGGCGGCGATTTTAGGTAGTTTGATATAAAAAGTTCTTTGCCGTTTTGGTCGGAATTTTCTGTTATGTTTCGCATTCCGTATGTTAAATTCCATGAAATAATATTGGCGAAAGAAAATAAATTCCGTATGTAATCGCTGTCGTCATACGTTATTAACCATTGATGTTTGCAACTCCTCATTACGTCCGCGAATTCTTTGTGATTAAATTTTTTGTGTAAGTTTCCGTTCTTTCCGTACAACGCTGATTTTGTTGCGGAATAATACGGCGGGTCAAGAAACAATAAAACATTTTTGCCGTCCTTATTGATCAACTCTTTATAATCGTAATTTGTAATTTTTGTATTTTGTATCACGTTGGCAAAAGGTTTTAATCTTTCGATGCTGCTTTCAGTAAAACGTTTCAAAAACGCCTGTTCGCTGAAGCCGCCGCTTAAACTTGTGCCGGAAAAAGTTATTCGGTTATAAATAAAAAACGCCGCCGCCTTTTCTATATCGCTAAAATTGGAAATATTCTGATTAAGAAAATTATACAACTCCTTACCGGCAACAAAACGACGACGCCATTGATAAATCAAAACAATTAACGCCTCAACATCCTTTTGCGCATACTCCCAAAACTTAAAAAGCTCAAAATATAAATCATTGCCCCAAAATTTTCGCAACGAATATTTCTGCTTAACATAAACAAACACCGAACCACCGCCAAGAAAAGGCTCCCGAAACTCGTCAAACTCCGGCAACAACGAAAATATCAACTCAACAGCCCGACTCTTACCGCCAGGATAACGTAAAGGACTTTTAATCATCATAACGAAAAACGTATTTGTACAATAAAGTTTTAGAGACGCCCGTGTTGTATACAGATCGTACTTGAATTTCATCGATTTAAAAGCGTCAAAGCCTGCCGTCCGAAAGCTAGGCAGGCGAAGGTAAACGCAAATTAAAGTACGAACAGTTTAAACGCGTTCAAAAGGATAAGAACGGGTTCTCTTGGGCGATACCCAACGTGAAACCGCCAAAGTATAACTACCATCCTTGATAATACACGAAGTCGGCGCAATATTCACATTAAACTCATCAAAAGAAATTTCTTTTAATGGATCAGCCAATGATGGCTTATATTTTATTCCTGTAATTTTTCCGTAAAGATGCATTGATTAATGTTAGTTATAAATTTTAAATCGATAAAGAACTTCTAAAGACTAATTTTTGGGCGCAACGATTAATCATTCGATGTTTCTCGAAAATTCAAATATACTCTTTATAAACTGTTCGCACTTTAATGTGCGTTGAGCAATTACGCGGTTTTATTGTAATGATAATTTTAAAGTGTTCACACTTGAATTTACGTTTTACCTTCGCCTGCCTAGATTTCGGACGGCAGGCTTTTACGCTTTTAAATCGCTAAAATTCAAGTAATAGCTGTATAGCGTCCAGTTAAGGACGCAATGAGGGTTAATATTGTATTTACATGTTGTCCCTAGCGGGACAAATATATTTTTGACCTTGCTTTTCTACCAACATGTTGTCCCTAGTGGGACAGGTAGAACAAATATTTATTGTTACAATAAATCTATCCCCTATCCCCTACTCCCTATCCACTACTCCCTATCCCCTATCCCCTATCCCCTACTCTCTACTCCCTATCTCCCTACTCCCCAGCGTTTAAATTTTCGTGCGGGGATTGCAAATTTGTTTACAAATGTTTTAGAATTTCGTTTTTTTCATTTGGCGTGGATATTGGTTTGTTTGCGAAGTTTGCCGATGTTATGTTAAATTTTCCTAGCGTATTTTTGAAGAAGTTTTGATCTGTTCCATGATATGCGACAGTTGCATTTGGGTCTTTTAATTGATGTCCCGTCAAGATACACACGGTCAATTGTTCTTTGTCAATAATACCTTCTTCGACTAATTTTTTTGCGCCTGCGACCGAAGCGGCGCTTGCCGGTTCGCATCCGAATCCTCCCGCGCCTATAATCGCTTTCGCATCCATTATTTCTTGGTCTGTAACTTCTCTCACGACGCCGTTGCAAAATTCTAACGTTCTCAACGCCTTCGATAAATTAGCCGGACGATTTATTTCGATAGCGCTCGCAATAGTATGAGCGCGTCGCGATTCGGCGGTCATTTTGTCATAAAAATTTTTCACCATAACCTTGTCATAACGCCCGCCGTTCCAACGTAACTTGCCCGCTTCGCCGTCGCCGTAAAGTTGATGCAACGTGTTCGATCCGGCTGCATTTATAATTGCGATACGCGGCGTTTTATCAATCAATCCTAATTTGCGCAACTCAATAAACGCCTTGCCAAACGCAGACGCGTTGCCCAAGTTTCCTCCTGGTACAATTATCCAATCAGGAACTCGCCATCCCAAATCATCCAACACGCGATACATGATCGTCTTCTGCCCCTCAAGCCTAAACGGATTAACGCTGTTGACAAGATATATCCCCGACTCGCTCGCAATTTGACGCACTCGCAATAACGCGTCGTCAAAATCGCCGTCAATTTGAATCGTCTTCGATCCATAGTCCAGCGCTTGAGATAATTTGCCATACGCAATCTTGCCCGAACCGACAAAAACCACCGCTTCCATCAATCGCGTCGCCGCCGAATAAATCGCAAGCGAAGCGCTCGTGTTGCCCGTCGAAGCGCACGCCGCCTGTTTAGCGCCGACAAAAGAACCATGCGTAAACGCCGCCGCCATACCGTTGTCCTTAAAACTACCAGACGGATTAAAACCCTCGTATTGCAAAAAAAACCTGCCCGCATCTATACCAACAAACGACGAAACAAATCTTGCGTCTTGCAGAATAGTACGACCTTCGCCAATCGAAACCAAACGCTCCAACGGCAAAAAAGATAGAAACTCATAATAACGCCAAACGCCGCTAAAATTACGCACGCCGCCGGAAGAACTAAAACGATAACGATCAAAATAACACAAAGAATCAGGAACAGGAATCAAATCCCACTCATAATCAACATCAAGCAACTCGCCGCAAACATTACACGAATGCAACACCCGATCTATCTCATAACGACATCCACAATCAGGATTGATACAAACTTGATACGCCATAATAATTTTTCTTAAATTTGTAACCATTCACGAAAATTTGTTTAACAAATCACGTATTGGTAATTTTTAAAAGGATAAACAAGGACAATTTTTTTTATAACAAAAATTGTAATAAAAAAATTGTCGTCAAATTATAATGATTATCAGATAATTGTACAGATTACAATTTTTGTTACAATTTTTAAACTGTTACGTTTGAATTTGCGTTTACATTTGCCTGCCGTCCGAAAGCTAGGCAGGCGAAGGTAAACGCAAATTCAAGTACGAATAGTTTAAATGCAATACTGAATAGTTACGTCCGAATTAAAAAACTACCGCTACAACCTTAACCCTAAACTCTATTCCCTAAATTTTTGTGAACGTTTACTTATTTATCCTTTTATCATTTAACCTTTAAAATTGCTAATGTTGAAGCGTCGTATAATTCCTTGTCTTGACGTGATCAATCGTCGAGTTACGAAGGGCGTGAAATTTCAGTCTAATGTTGACTTGGGCGATCCTGTTGAGATGGCGTTGCGTTATTATGAGGACGGCGCTGATGAGATAGTTGTTTATGATATAACAGCATCGGCAGAAGGACGCGGTATAGATATTGATATGGTGCGTAGCGTTGCTGAAGTTATACGGATACCGTTTTCTGTTGGCGGCGGTATTTCGTCGCTTTTTGATATGGAACGGGCGCTCGAAGCAGGCGCTGAAAAAATCTCCGTTAATTCTCTTGCAGTCAAAAATCCAAAAATAATCTCCGAAGGCGCAAAAGCATTCGGAGAACAATGTATCGTACTTGGAATGGATCCAGTATTGAACTCCTCAATGCCTAGCGGTTACGAAATAACGACGCGCGGTTTTCGTGAACGGACGGGCATAGATGCGGTAGAATGGGGACGGCAGGCGGTAGAACTCGGCGCCGGCGAAGTTGTCGTCAATTCTGTCGACGCCGACGGAACGCGGAACGGTTTTGAACTTTGTATCACGTCAAAAATTGCGGAAGCGTTAAGCGTTCCTGTTGTAGCGTCAGGCGGCGCCGGAACGGCGGAACATTTACGCGACGCTTTTGAAAAACACGCCGACGCCGCAATTGTCGCAGGAATTTTACACACCGGATTAACTACTATCACAAAATTAAAAAAACAACTAAATAAATTAGGCGTACCCGTAAGAGTTAATTGGTAATTTTTTTAAATTCGGAATTCGGAATGCGGAATGCGGAATTAAAGATTTTGATTTCAAAATTAAAATAATCTTTCTAATCTGCGTAATCAGCGGATCGATTTTTTTGTCCACAGATTAAAAAGATTAAAAAGATTTTTAAAAACAATTC
>JAISLW010000263.1 GCA_031277105.1 Planctomycetaceae bacterium
ATATAACCCCAAAACACAAAACAAAAACACGCCAAACAAAACAATAAAACGATAACGTAACGAAAAATCAATAACCCTATTCAATATGTCCATAATATAAAATCTAAATTTAAAATTAATTGTTGAAAAAAATTTTTAACTGTTGCCCATAACGGGACAGGTAGTACAAATATTTATTGGGTATCTCTAAAAATTCATTTTTTGCAAAAAAGGTAGGCGGTGTTTCGCCACTGTGTTTATTTTTGGGCCGCAATACGCGTAAAACGATTAGTAAATTTTAATAATTCATAACGTGTAAAATAAATGTATTTTAGGCATTGTGAAGTAATAAAATTTATCGATGTCGTAAACTCTACTGCGGCGTTTCGGCACAGTGTTTAATTTTTTTAGCCGCCTACCTGGACAAATGAATTTTTAGAGACGCCCTAAAATCTCCCCAATAAAATATACAAATTTAAGTATTGTACTTGAAAATCAGCGATTTACAAGCGACAAAACCTGTCGCCCAAAAAACGTAACAGTTCACGGAAATTTAAGCGATAGATTTTCGTGAACGGTAACGAATATTGTTTATGATTGGATTATTCGATTTTTTGTTAGTTGTTTTTTGAATGTGGATTGTATAATTTTTTCTATTTTTTTGATTTCGTTATCTGTTAAAAAATCGAAAATTTTGTTACGTTTTCGCAATGAGATTGAGCCGTTATTTTGGATGCAAGATTGGATGATCAGGTCGATTTTTTTGTCTGGTATATTTATAAATTCGCTGATAGATTTTTTTGCTAAGTCATAATTATCGAGAAAATCCAGTTCTGCTACAAATTCGGTTTCGATTGTCCGCTCGATGAAACGAAATAACCATTCTGCCTGTGTTGTCATGTCGATATATTTATAGAAATTTATTGTTTCATTTTGTACAGTCATTTGTCCGTTTGGGTTGAGAGTGTAGTCGATTATTTCCGTGAGCGGTATTGAAAACGCTTCTAACGACGCGTCGTAATCTGCGTGATTTTTTAACATTGTCGCTGATACGGGAAAAATTAATTGAGACGGCGTAAAACCAGAACGGGCAAGTATATTATGAATCAAAAAACGGTGAATGCGACCATTGCCGTCTTCAAACGGATGCAAAAAAACCAATCCATACGAAATCACTGCCGCATGAATTACAGGCGACACGCCGCCGTCGCTCATACGATTATGCGCAACAAAAAATCCGTCCATCAACTCAACTAAATTCTCCGGCTTCGGCGCAATAAAATGAATTTTTTCCCGCGTCCACGATATACTTTCGCCGACATAATTTTGACGCCGCCGAAAATCCGTATCGCAAAACTGCGAATCAACTACCAAATTTTGCAAATCAATCAATTTATTTTTCGTACAAAAATCGTCTTTTTCAGATAATTTGAGAAGTCGTATAAACTGCTCGATGCGTTTTTGTTTTGGTTGAATATGTTCAATTCCAAATGATGATTTTGTTTCTTTTGCGTAAAGGTAATTCGTTCCGCGTTGCAATAATTCTGCGGGAATTTTTGAAACGATAATTTTGCACCGCTCTGCGAAATTAGCGTTTTCAAATTTACGTAAACAATTCGTCTTACGGACTACGGGGCAAAATTGCGAATTTCCAAGCATGTTGTCATAAATACATTGGCGGCGGTTCTGTTGCGGATTTGAAATTACGTAATAGTTGTCGGGTTCAAGCAACGGAAAATAATCAACTTTTGCCAAGTCGTCAATTGCCAATTTTTCTCCCGTCAAAAATTCAAACCAAAACCATAAACGACGCGCGTATTTATCGTGTAAGTTTGAAGCAATATAAACGGTAAATTCTTCTAGCGGCGCAACTCTAAATATTGCTGCAAGTATTGCCAAATTAACGCCGTCGTTTTTAATTGCAAATTCAAGATGTCCGCACAACGTATTTTTGTAACGATAATTTACAGGATAAATTTCGCATAACGTGTTTGCAATCATTTCGGTCGAATGACTATTATCTACGCCAATAAATGACTCATGCCAATTTGGTATTGTATCTAATTGAAACTGTTCGATCAAAGCCGCATATCCGGCAGGCGTTAAATTTCTTTTACGTGTATCTGTATTATTCATAATTTTATACAAATCATATTGGAATTTTCTGAAAGCAACGGCATATACCGCTCATACCTAAAATCCAGCAATTTAAAAGCGTCAAAGCCTGCCGTCCGAAATCTAGGCGGGCGAAGGTAAACGAAAACTCAAGTGCGAACAGTTTAAAACTGGGTATCTCTACAAATTAATTATTGATTTAATTTTTGGGGCTATAAAAATTCATTCCAATTTTTCTTTTTTAATTCATCGATGATTTTTCTGACTGATTCTTCATGTTCTTTTTTTGCGATTAACGTAGCATTATTCGATTGTACAATTATTACGTCGTTTATACCTAACAACGCAAATAAATGTTCGGGATCATCGGCGCGAACTATACAACCAGAAGAATCAATAGCAATAATTTTTGCAGATAACGCTAGATTATCTTGCGGATCGTGCTTGTCAGCATAAAGCCTGTCCAACGCGCGCCACGTTCCGACGTCATCCCAATCAAATCCCGCCTCAATCATAACAATAAAATCAGCGGCATTCTCCAATACCGCATAATCAATTGATATATTTTTACATTGCGGAAATAAATTTGCGATACTTTTTTTTTCGTCTTTTGAACCAAAATTATTAGCGATTTGATTTAGAATTATTCCGGTTGCAGGTTCATATTTTGCGATTAAATTAATTATCGTTGCGCAATTCCACACAAATATTCCGGCATTCCACGCAAAGCGCCCCGACTCAACAAAATCAGCCGCCTTTTCAGAAGAAGGTTTTTCGTGAAAGCGATTTACGTTGTAAGCGTTTGTAAGGAAATTCCATTTTTTCGTTACGTTTGAATCAATACATTCGGCTCTCTCAATATATCCGTATGACGTCGACGGAAATGTAGGCTTGACGCCAAGCGTAATCAAACGATTAGACTCTTCGCCAACCAAAGCGGCGGCAAATTGCAACGTTTGACAAAATAATTTTTCGTTACGAATAATATGATCCGACGGCAAAATTATCATCGTCGCATCAGAATCCTCATAATATATTCGTGCGGCTGCTAGCCCGATACACGGCGCCGTGTTACGCGGCACAGGTTCTTCGAGAATATGCGACTTCGGAATTTTTGGCAAAAGCAATTCAATCTGTTTGCCCATCGCTTCCGTCGTCAAAATCCACATTTGATCAAACGGAATAATCGACTCCAATCGAGCAACCGTAGATTCTATCATTGTTCGTTCAGATTCTATTGCAAGAAATTGTTTAGCCCTTGACTGCCGACTCTCCGGCCAAAGCCGCGTGCCAGAACCGCCCGCAAGAATTACCGCATGTAACATTATAAAACCGCCTTAAATATTAAAATAACGCCTTAAAAACCAAACGCAAAATTACGCAAAAAAACAACAAAACAAAAATAATTACGCATAACTTAATATCAAATTATATTTGAAAATAAACTATACAAAATAAAAAATTCACGTCAAGACGGATTATTAAACTGTTCACTCGTAAATATTATACAGATCGTACTTGAAATTCAGCGATTTAAAAGCGTCAAAGCCTGCCGTCCGAAATCTAGGCAGGCGAAGGTAAACGAAAACTCAAGTGTGAACAGTTTAAATAAGCGCCGCCGCACGCCTAACTATCAGACGACAGATTTTTACGCCTTTATATTGATGAATTTCAAGTACGGTTAAGTACGAACATTATACGCTCTCAAATCAACACGCCTTGTATTGTGAGCGACGGGGTGATTGACAGTTTAAGTTGCCGGCGTAAAATTCCCGATCCATCCATAACTTGCCATAAAAACCGACAATAGTTACAAAAATTTAATGGACGAACAACTTAAAACTAATTATGAAAAATTTACCAATTGGAATACAATCATTTGAAGATTTACGTAGCAATAATTATTTGTACGTAGATAAAACTAAAATTATTTATCAATTGATTTCAAAAGGAAAAGTTCATTTTCTTTCGCGTCCTCGTCGATTTGGTAAATCGTTATTAGTCAGCACAATTGAGGCGTTATTTAAGGGGCAAAAGGAATTATTTGAAGGACTTTATATTTACGACAAATGGGATTGGTCGCAAAAATACCCTGTTATTAGAATTGATTGGACGTTAATTGATCACTCGACGCCCGAAAAAATGGAAAGCGGTTTATGCAGATATTTACGCAAAATTGCAAGACAACATAAACTAACAATTAAAGCCGATTCGCCCGTCGATTATTTTGACGAACTAATAACATCCTTACACGAACAAACCGGAAAAAA
>JAISLW010000285.1 GCA_031277105.1 Planctomycetaceae bacterium
TTATGAATTATTGAAATTTAATAATTATTTTGTGCGTATTGCGGCACAAAAAAATAAACACAGCGGCGAAACACCGCCTACCTTTTTACAAAAAAATGAATTTTTAGAGATACCCAAAATTCATTTCTGTCCTGTTAGGGACAACATGTTGGTAGAAAAGCAAGGTCAAAAATATATTTGTCCCGCTAGGGACAACATGTCAATACAACCTTAACCTTTATTGCGTCCTTAACGGGACGCTAAAAATTCGTATCATTTTTTTCTACCAACATATTGTCCCTAGCGGGACAGATCGGACAAATATTTATTGTTACAAAAAATACCAGATCGCAGGCATTTCGTCTGGGTTCCTTCAGATTCGCAGGCGAAACGCCTGCATCACAGGATCGCGGGCGTCTCGCCTGCAAGCGGTTGTACTCAACCGCTAATGAGCGAGGTTTAATATCTCAAGGGTATCTCTAAAAATTCATTTGTACAGGTAGGCGGCTAAAAAAATTAAACACCGTACCGAAACGCCGCCTACCTTTTTGCAAAAAAAATGAATTTTTAGAGATGACCAAACAATTATGTTGATCAATTTATTTCTTTTTTAGTGGTAGTATTATTTCAGGTGTTTTTTTCAATTTTTTTTCGTCATTTTTTGGCGGCGGTTCTACAATGATTGAAATATCTGTTGTTTTTTTCTGAATATCAAATTCAATACCGGACGTTTTCGTCGAGCGAAATTTTTCCGCGACAAAATAAGTAACAGAAGGCATTAGTCCTTCTCCTACCGTTGCGGTAAATGAATTAACCGCAACCTGATATTTTCCGGCAATAATTCCATCGCCGTCTTTATAGCGACCGAGCCGAAATGTTCCGTCTTTTTGTATCGTTCCAAAAAATGAATATCGATCATTTTCAAAAACGACTTTGCCCTTTTCCAACGGCGAACCATCTGAAAATGTAACCTTACCGGAAACTTTAACATTACTCCCACATCCCGCTATAAACAGAATGAGCAATAACGACAAAACATTGATTATAATTTTTATGTTTAACATATTTTTATTTTAAATTGTTGTAACTATTTAGTAGTATTTTTTATTTATTATTTAATATTGTCGATGATTTGTTTTCGTCCCAATATCGATGGTTTTGTTAAAATACATAACAATTTCGTACAAATATTTTTTGATTCAAAATTACGTTATATTTCGCCCATAAACGGGCGAAATATAATTACAATTATCGTTACAAAAAATCAAAAAAAACAAAACATATTATGGAATTGATGCGACGTTACCATCGTTTGCGTTACCCAAATAATGTAATAAGTCAAGCGATATTGAGGCAGAAATACTATGAACAGAGCCGTCGCCTAGTAAAAAATTCGTAATACTGGCATGACTACCGCCAAAATGCGGAATGTCTATGCCGAATAATAATTCTTCTTTTGTAAGATCACAATCATTGTTTCCTCTTGCAAGAATCGGAAGCGTATTACCTCTTATAAAGACATCACGTCCTGCTGTACCGATATAACTTGTCATCATATTTGTTGCAAGATATGAACAATCCCAAGTTCCTTTTGGCGATGTTGATGCACATTGACCGATTTTACTTGCCGGAACAAATTTTTCCCCAACCATAAGATAATTACTCAAACCATCGCTAACAAACATAAAATTGTTACGAGGTTGCCACGTATTGGCATCAGTAGGCGATTCTGTTAAAGGAAAACCAATAAGGCTATGAACAAATGTAACTATATTTGAGTAAGAAGCATTCAAATCATGGCGTAATGTGATATTAAATTCTGTTCCCACTCCTGTTACAATATTATTTTGTAGTCTTTCTTCTCCTGCTAAAGTTGCAATATAATCGCCAACCGGACCTGACGTTATAAACATACTCATAGGATCAGTAGGCGAATGAGCGGAAGAAACGCCGGAACGTCTGGAAGGACATTGATAAATAGGAAGCGAAAATCCAGCCCTTTCTTGATCCGTAAGTCCTCCCCACCAATCATAACTTGAATTAGGTGAAAAACTCACATTTAAACCGGTAGCATCATTACCAACCATATCTTTACCTTGTCGCGTAGTTAGTTTCTCATAAAGAGATTGTTGTTCAATAAAAGGATAAAGTAACCCCAAAAAAGACAAACCTTGTACGATATTACGATAAGAAACAGACAATGGCGGAGCGCCTTCTTTTGCGTCGTGAAAATTATGAATCCCTAAACCGGTTTGTCTGAGATTATTTGAACATTTCATTCGTCTTGCCGCTTCGCGGGCGGCTTGAACGGCGGGCAAAAGCAACGCAATTAAAACTCCAATAATCGCAATTACTACCAAAAGTTCTACAAGAGTAAAACCAAAAAACGAAAGATTTTTTTGGGAAGAGAAAACATAATAATCACAAAAAAAGCGATTTTTATAATTACGTACCCCCCCCCCCCTTGCCTATCTTAACATTTTGATTCTCAATTTTGACTTCGGCAGAGAATGAACCGGAAATTAAATTTGTGTTTTTCATTTTTTTGTCCTTTCTAAATTTTAGGTTGTTGTGGACAATTAACGTTACAAAAATTGTCCTGTTGTAATTTTTTTCCGTCCGTTAAAAAAATACAATCTCTAAACTACATCTAAACGCAACAAAAATTTAACCTCAAAATATGCGAATATATTCCTAGTAAAAAATTCATTTACCAGTCGCCAGCAAATATAACAGTTAAATTGCGTGAATAATATTTATCGCAAACCGTATGCCAAAGAAGAATCCGGTTTGTGTTGTTTATAGTTTGCAATAAAAAAATTTAGAATCTAAAATGATAAAATGTATTTAAAGATTCCTTTGAATTTATAGTTTTTTATGATTATTTGTTATCATTTAAGATACTGATTTTTTTAATCGAAAAAAACTTAAAAATAAATTTTTATGTTTTATAGTTTTTAATTCAACTATTAAATATGATAGTCAACATGGTCAGACTGTGAAATATCACGGCAAATTTTTTACATCTTTGCGGCGGCAGTAACAGAAAACACGGAAATAAAAAAGTGATTTTGTGGGATATGGGGGACAGGATGGACTATTTTTAAACTGTTCGCACTTGAGTTTTCGTTTATCTTCGCCTGCCTAGCTTTCGGACGGCAGGCTTTGACGCTTTTAAATCGCTGAATTTCAAGTACGATCTGTATATAACGAAATATTTTTGTAACGAAAAATATTTTTTGTTTTTTCTTTGTTTTACATTGCTCTTTCAGAGCGTGTTATTGATAAAATTTTAACCCGCAGTGTTGCGGCGGACTGTTACGCATTGTTGCCCCGATGGGGCGAAATACAATTATTATCATTACAAAAAATATAACCGTTCACGAAAATTTTTTAGTAAATTACGTATTGGCAATTTTTGAGGACAGATGGGATATGAGGAACAAGTGGGACAATTTTTTGCAACAAAAAATTGAGACGGAACGCAACCGTATCGGTTGCCAGACGACAACGACAACCAATAAAGCGGTTAAGATAAAACTCAATCACTAGCGGTTGAGACAACCGCATGCAGGCGAGACGGCTGCGTTCCTTTTGACAATTTTTTGTAACAAAAATGCTATCTAGTTTTCTAAAAAACTACTTCCTATACCCTACCCTTAAAACATAGCGTTTAAATTTTCGTGAACGGTTACGTAGATTATATTGTGTATTTTTAGAATGTATCTGGCACTTCTGGTTCGTCGTTTATGTTGTAATTTTTTGTTTGGTTTGTTGTCCATTGTCCTGATTCTGGCGCGTAATTTTCGTTGTTTGCGTTGCCTGAGAAAACGGCGAAATCATTGTACTCTTCAACAGTATGAAATGTTGGGTCTTCAAATTTTGTAAATTCGCCGATCCATTGCAAAACCGTATCGTCAATTCTACCATTCCTTTGTTTCGCCACAATAATATCAGCCTTGCCCAATAAACCTTTTTGAATCGCTTCCTCTTGACTCATATATCTGTCTTCCCGATGAATAAAAACTACTACGTCCGCGTCTTGTTCAATAGCGCCGGATTCTCTCAAATGAGATAATTTAGGTCGATTGTCTTTGGTCATCTCCGCTTGACGATTCAATTGCGCTAGACAAAGTACCGGAATCTTTAACTCTCTTGCCAGCCCTTTCAGTCTTCTTGCGATTTTTGAGACTTGTTCTTGCCGCGGGTCCATTGGGTTCTCCGGCTCAATCAAACCAATATAGTCAATCACAATCAACTTTAAATCCATCTGCCTCTTCAACCTCCTCGCAACCGCCGCAATCTCCGAAATCGTCCTACTCGGCGTTTCGTCAATAAATATCGGCGACGCCGACAACTCATTCGTCGCAATTTGAAATTTTTCGTGATCCTCTTGCAACATCCGGTTCTTACGAATTTTTTCACTGTCAATTCGCCCCCTTGAACAAATCATCCTCAAGGTCAGTTCAAACGCCGACATTTCCAAACTCACCATCAATACAGGCAACTTTTGATCTATCGCCACATGCTCCGCTATATTCGTCGCCAGCGCCGTCTTGCCCATCGAAGGTCGCGCCGCAATTATTATCAACTCGCTTGAATGCAACCCCTCAAGTATCTCATCCAATCGCGGAAAACCCGTCTTTATCCCGTCTATCACGCCGCGCATCTTACTGTCAATATAATCGCGCACCGAATCTAACGCCGTCTTAATGTCAACAATCATATTCATCGTCAACGATTCGCATAACTCAAAAACCTGCTGCGACGACTTGTTTAATAAATCCTTCGATACCGCATCCGGCGAATATGCGTCCTGCGTAATAGAAGACGTAATATGAATCAATTGACGCAACAACGATTTTTCACGAACTATATTAGCATAAAACGTCGCATGAAACGTAACATGAACAGATTGCATTAACTCCGCAAGATACGCCATCCCGCCAATCGCCTCAAGCTCCTCGCCCTTCGATAAACGATCCGCTAACAACGTTATATCTATACCGCTGCCATCGTTGCGAAGACCAATTATATTCTTAAAAATACGACGATTCGCATCCGAATAAAAATCAGACTCGCGCAAACGAGATATCACCTCGTCGCAAAGCATCGGATCAAGCAAAAGAGCGCCAATAACAGCACGCTCCGCCTCAAGATTATGAGGCGGCACGTGATCAAACGACGATATATCTACCGGCGCCGCTTTCTTACTAGACTTACGCCGCCGAACTACTTCCAACTCTGTTGACATAAAAATCTCTCAAATTACAAAAAAAAATAGTAACCATTCACGGAATTTTTTTTAACCAATTACGTATTCTAAAAAATCATTTGTCCATGTAGGCGGCTAAAAAAATTAAACACTGTGCCGAAACGCCGCCTACATTTTTACAAAAAAATGAATTTTTAGAGACGCCCACATGTTGTCCCTAGCGTGACAGGCAGGACAAATATTTATTGTTACAATAAATCTATCGCCGACGCCATATCCCTAAAACTCTACGATTCTAAAATTGCTTGAACAGTTACAAAATATTTTACGGGATATTTTAAAAGGCGATCATTTTACCATCTAAACATATATCTGTCTATTTTTAAACTATTCTTCCTTGAATTTTCGTTTACAGCTTGGTTGCGTTTAAAAATTGGTCTTTTGAGATTTTGGATAAATTGTTATTATTCGGTAACCGTTCACGGAAATTTGTTTATTAAATTACGTTTTGGAAATTTTTGGATGGACAAGTAAGACAATTTTTTTATAACAAAAAATTGAGAAGGATCGCGGGCGTCTCGCCTGCATTTTAGGATCGCGGGCGTCTCGTCAGCATTTCAGGATCGCGGGCGTCTCGCCTGCGTGCGGTTGTACTCAACCGCAAATGAGCGAGGTTTAGATCGTAACCGCCTTTTTGTTTGCCTATCGGCAAAATGCAGGCGGGACGCCCGCGATCCGTTGGTCTCGCCTGCATTTCAAGATCGCAGGCATTTCAGGATCGCAAACATTTCGCCTGGTGTTTCGTCAGATTCGCAGGCGGAACGCCTGCATCCCAGGATCGCGGGCGTCTCGCCTGCAAGCGGTTGTACTCAACCGCTGATGAGCGAGGTTAATATCTCAAGCGTCTTTTTGTTTGCCTTACGGCAAAGTGCAGGCGAGACGCCCGCGATCCGTTGGTCTCGCCTGCTTTTCAAGATCGCTGGCGGGATGCCGGTGTTCTTTCAGGATTGCAGGCGAGACGGCTGCATTCCTTCTCAATTTTGTTACAAAAAATTATCACTCATGTTCCACTTGTCCCTCAAAAATTGCCAAAACGTTTACCCTAAAATTTCTAATATCGTTTGATCCCAAAAAATGAAATTTTAGAGACGCCATGAAATTTTCTCTACGGTAATTCCAAAAAAGGTAAAAGTGTATTATTATATTATTCACATTTAATGGCGCTGCGTTTTTTAAACTGTTCTTACTTGAAATTGTATTTTTTGTTGTCCGCCTATTTATTGGACGGCAGGTTTTGACGCTTTTATATTGTTGAATTTCAAGTATGATACGTAATATATTTTTTTTAGTTTTCTATGATATTTAAACTGTTCGCATTTGAAATTGTATTTACTTTTGTTTGGTTATTTTTTTGGCGGCGGTTTTTGACGTTTTTAAATTGATGATGAATTTCAAGTGCGATACGTATATTAAAAATTATTTTTATGAGTGTGTATGATTATTTTGGCGGCGGCGGTCGTGCGCGGGAGTCGCTTGACGACGCTGTTCGGCGATTGCGGGGCGAGCTTGCGTCTGGCGAATTACATGTTCGTCCGGAGTTGGCGGAGTTATTGATGCGACAGGCGCATTTTGCGGCGGAGAGTACGCGTATCGACGATGCGGTTCGACTTATTAACGAATCAATTTCAATCGTATCCGATCTCGTCCGCGACGGGCAATATGAATACAGAGCGTCCGCAGTTCGTTGCAAGATGTTTAAGGCTGTTCTTATTCGGATACAAAAAGGGATGGAAGCGTCGCTCGCCGAATTTAACGAAGTAATACGCTATATTAACGACAATATTCCCGACGACGATATTAACGGAATGAATATGTTGGCGATTACGTTGATGAATAAATCAGACATATTAAATACTCTTGGCGCTAATGCCGCCGCTGCTGCGGCGCAGGAGCATGCGGCGCGTATTTGGGAACGTTTGGTTGATTTGGGATCGATTGAATTTCGTTCTCCGCTTATTACGGCGCTTTTGGCGCTAGGCAATACGCACGTCCAAATGGGCGATTCAAACGCAGGATTAGCAGATTATCAACGCGGATTAAGTTTTATACGCGACGGAATTGACGGGCGTTTAATCGACGATGAAACGGATTACACCGGTTATTTGATTCAGACGTTGATGAATATTTCGCGTTTGGTTGATCGTTTTGGCAACACGCGCGACGCTATTTCTTACGCAGACGAAGCGATAAACACTATTGTAAATATCGTAACTAACGGACATCCGCAAATAATGCCGATATTGACCGGATTATATCAACATCGCGGAATGTTGCTCGATAAATCCGGCAATCATACGGCGGCGCTAGATGATTTTGAACGCGCGCGCGATATTTATCTTCAATCTTTACGTCGCGGTCATCTTGGCAGTCCGGCTGATTACGTCGTGCGAACAGGTCTAGCGAATACGTTAATGTGTTGCGCAAATATTTATGCTCACATGAAACGGTTCAAAGAAGCGGCGGCGGCATACGAAGAAGCGATACGCGTCTATCAACAAGCGGCTGAATTTAGACCCGTCGATGACAACGACGAAACATTTCTCCCGTACTCAATCGGAATAATTCAGTTGAATTATGCGAACATGCTCATCGAACAAGGACAATTAGAGTTTGCGTTATCTTTGCAAGACCAGTCTATTAAGGTATTGCAAAGTAGATATTCCAAAGGTCATTTTGAAGTTTTGCCTAATCTTGTTTCGGCGTATCGTAGGATGGCGGACGTGCAGCGGATGTTGTCTGATTTTCCGGCTGTTTTTGCGACGTTGGAGAAATTGATTGAGTTGCTTGAAGGGGCGATAGACAATGGCAATTTTGAATTTCGCGGCGAGCTGGCGATAGTATTTGCGTTGAGGTCGGTTTTGAGAAAAGATATGAGCGACTTTGATGCGGCAATTGAGGATACTGTTCGGGCAATGCGCATATTTAGAACAATTTCAGACGACGAAATCGATACGCCGGAAACGCCATGGTCAAAAATGCAATGGGGAGAATCACTCGCCGAAATAACAAGATTGTACTTGGCAAAAGGCGAGTTAGAAGACGGATTTGAGTTTTTCCGCAAGCAGATCGACGTTCCGTATTCGGAGGACGACTTAAAAAACCGTTTGCGTTTATTTGATATATTATTTGGATACTCGCAATACGTCGAGTTCGTCGCTAAATTTACCAAAACAGAATACGAAAAAAAGAGAACGCCCGCTAAGAAAAAATTACGCAACGTTATCGCGACCGCAATCGATATTGCAAGTCGCGGCGTTGAACTAATTCAGAAAACTTATCCCGCTATATCAGAAATTACGCAAAAAGAAGTAAACGATTACATTGCCGAAATAAACCAAAATAAAGAACAACAAAATAAAAACGAACAAGATAAACTTGATACAGAAAATATTGAAACTAAACAAAACGAAAACGAACAAGTTGAAAACGAGCAAGTTAAAAGCGAGCAAGTTAAAAGCGAGCAAGTTAAAAGCGAGCAAGTTGAAAGCGAGCAAGTTAAAAGCGAGCAAGTTGCAAACGAACAAGTTGAAAGCGAGCAAGTTGAAAACGAGCAAGTTAAAAGCGAGCAAGTTGAAAACGAGCAAGTTGAAAACGAGCAAGTTAAAAACGAGCAAGTTAAAAGCGAGCAAGTTGAGAGCGAGCAAGGTGGAGGTTTTATTGTTGGCGAGGTTGGCGATGGCGTGATTATTAACGTTGGAGTTGGCGGCGTGTTTAATGATCCGGTGGTTCGGCTTTTTTTCTTTATGAAATATACTTTTTTTCATCAATTGCGTAGTTTATTGTATCAACTTCTTGGCGATGATAATTCTGCGATTTCTGATTGTGAGCGGTCATTTATTGGTTGGACGGTTTTGATTTCGGATTTGGACAAGTTGTATTTGCAGCGTCAATATTATGTTCGTGAAATGGAGGCGATGCGGGCGATGGAGGCGGAGCGTCAATATGACGGTAATTATTTTGAGAGCGTAAAATCGATTTCTGAAATGGAGCGTCGTGTGCCGCCGTCTGATTTTTTTGAGGAGCGTTGGCGTTATTATGTTTCGGAGTTGCGTGATACGTTGCAACGTTGGGCGTTATTGGAGTTATCGGTTCACAGGGTGGATCGTGCGGGGATGGTTTATGGATTGGATGTTAATTTGGCGAGAGATATGGTTCGGCGAAACGTAATACATTCGGACAGATTTTTGATATTGTCTTTATTATCTTATGCCAAAGGGATGGCGGTAAACGGTGAATATGAAAAAGCGTTTTATTCTTATACGGAAGTGTTGGATTTGATATTAAATCGGTTAGCGACGGATTCTTGTTTTGAGGATTATGAAATGTTCAGGCATATAATAATTGCGCTAATAACTTTCTTGACAAAAAGTAATTTAGCGCAACATGTAAATGAAATATTAGAACTATACGTCGCAGCCTTAGAAGAATTTAAATTACCTTTACCAGACGTGCAAAAATGGAAAGAATTATGTACGTTATCAGAATTAGAAATAAACAACGAAGAACTAAAAAAACGTTGCGAAAAATTATTAGAAAAACATCCCGAAGGAAAAAAGTAAAATTCAAAATATAACCGTCACGAAAATTTAAACGTCAGCCGGATCGCGGATGTTTCGCATGCGATCCTTTGGTCCCGCCTGCATCCCAGGATCGCGGGCGTCTCGCCTGCAAGCGGTTGTATTCAACCGCAAATGAGCGAGGTTATATCTCAACCGTTTTTTTTGTTTACCTTTCGGCAAATTGCGGGCGAGACGTCTGCGATCCTTCAAACGATTTTTTGTTATACAAAAAATTGTCCTACTTGTTCCTCAAAAAAGTTGCTAATACTTATTTTGCTAAACAAATTTCCGTGAGCGGTTATGAATTTTGATATTAGAACGAGGCGATTTTTTTGAATTGTTCACGTCTGGCGTTGATGGCGTTTAGGTCTAATTTTTGCAAGCTTTCTAAACTAAATCCTTCTACGCAGAAGCTTGCGATCAAGGTTCCGTAAACTAGCGCATTTTTGATAGTATTTTCGTCTAGTTTTCCATTTTGCGCAACGATATATGCGAACATTGCGCCGGCAAAAGAGTCTCCTGCGCCGGTAGGATCGACGACTTTTTCGGTTGGGAATGCCGGTACGACGTAAATTTCGTTTTTGCTTAAAAAGACGGCGCCGTGTTCGCCTTTCTTTATTACGACAAATTTGGGTCCCCATTCCAAAATAGTACGTCCTGCTTCTAGCGTGTTTAATTTACCTGTTAAATCTCTTGCTTCGCTGTCATTTAACACAAGCCCGTCTATGTTACGAATTAGTTTATCAAGATTTTCTCTTGCGATATTTATCCACAAATCCATCGTATCGGCAACAACAAGTTCAGGTTTGTCAATTTGGCTTAATGCTTCCAATCCAGTCGCTGGGTCGCCGTTACCGATGAATAGATATTTTGTTTTACGATAAGATTCGGGCAATTTAGGTTTAAATTTACCGAGTACGTTTAATTGTACGTCTAATGTTTCGCGTTCATTCATATTTTGGAGATATTTTCCTGTCCATCTGAATGTTTTCCCGTTTTTTTCAATTTCCAGACCGGCGACGTCGATATTGTGTTCTTTAAAAATATTTGTATGTTCCGGCAACCAATCGTCGCCTACAACGCCGACTAATTGTACGGGAACAAAAAAACTAGCCGCATACGACGCAAAACTAGCCGAACCGCCCAAAATATTTTCACGCCGCGCAACCGGCGTCTCTATACTGTCTATCGCAACCGAACCAACTACTGTTAATTCCATCTTAAATTATTTCCTTTCTTGGGAATTTCTAAAAACTCATTTGCTCAAGGGTATCTCTAAAAATAAGTTTTTAGAAGTTCCCTCTTATTATAATGCTCGTGCTTAAAATTCATCAATTTAAAAGCGTAAAAGTTTGCCGTCCGATAATTAGGCGGACGGCGGTAAACGCAAATTGGTAAACGCAAATTAAAGCAAGAACAACTTAAACAACGTATCACAAACGTATGATACGTTTACTAATTTTCGAGGTTTGGATTTTAATATGAATTTTATATTTATCAATATAGAGTACATTTTTTAGAATAAACGCAATCGTCTCGCCTACAATCAAAACGCTTGCGATCCTCCCAATTGTCCCAATTGTTCCTTTGGTCTCGTTTGTCTCAATTGTCACACGAAAATTACCAAAACGTAATTTAATAAAAAATTTTTCGAGAGCGTTTACTAAAATATTAACTAACTTTTTTGTTTTAGACGGCAGTATAAGGCAAAAATAAGCATAACGATTCCAACTACAATAAACAAAACTCTAAAAATAAATTCAATTGGAGAACGCGGCGGGACAGAATTTTCGGCGTTCTTAATAAATTTTTCTCTTTGTTTGTCTGAAAAAGGAATTTTAATAGTCTCGCCGGTAATATCATTTTTACCTAAAGTTCCAGGCGGAAATTTTGGATTCCATTCTTTGGCAAAAAATTTATCTAAACGCCTCACGTTCAATACTTCAAAAGAATAATCTACGCCAATAAAAGGATCCTTTGATGAATGAGTAAGAGCAAATTTCCGATAAACATGACCTTTTTCAGGAAAAACAACATCGCCAAATTTACCTATTTTTTGAACTTTAATATCGTAAGATATTTCCTTGTTTTTCAAATTTGTTGCTTTCGTTCTAACGATCATACAATTGGGCGGCTTCAAGACGTGAATTTCGTATTCTATATCTTGAATTACATTTTTGCAAACGAGCGTTTCATAACCGTCCAATGTTTGTGTCGTATCAAAATTTAATGTATCTTTTTTCTGTTTCCAAAAAGTTTCGTATTGATGAGGATCTAAAATTGTAAACGGTAATCCCACGATACTGCTTGTAATGAGAAAAACAAAACTATCATCCAAAAAATTTTCCGGCATATTGAATGCAACAATTCGAGCGTCGCTTGTTTTACCTTTGAGCATATCATTTCGTTTAAATATATGTGATTGTTCTCCGTTGAATGCGATAAAATTTTCAATTTGATATTCTCCATCTTGAGGTGATTCCTCGATAAGACATTGGATTGGAAGACTTTTTTGCGGCAAATGCAAACGATAAGTATTTTTTCGTTTAACCATTTCTCCTTTAGGATTTTTATAATCGGCTATGTAAGTAAATTCACATAGATCGTATTCTGCAAATTGTTTTTCGATACCAATCTTTATTTCTTCAAGATTAGCCGGAGGATTGGCATAAAGCGAATAACAAGAAACAACGCTTATCAGAAAAGCAATGTTAATACATAAAATGAAATATCTACAGTCCTGTAAAAAAAATATTTTCATAAATTACCTTTTTTAGTATCATTAAAACTATCATACTCTAAAAATGCAAACAACGTATCACAAACGTATGATACGTTTACTAATTTTCAAGGTTTGGATTTTAATATGAATTTTATATTTATCAATATAGAGGACATTTTTTAGAATAAACGCAATCGTCGCGGCTACAATCAAAACGCTTGCGATCCTCACACTTGTCCTCACATCCCACTTGTCCCTGAAATAATCCTTCTAATCTACAAACTGTTTAACAAAGTTTTTTAATTTTTGGTTTGTGTTTTCAGAGACGAAGACGAGTCTGGATCAATATGATAAATGTAAATTGAATAGCCTGCCGAATCTATTGGTTTTAATTTTAGGAAATGTCTGTATTGTCTTTCTCGGTCATAAAGATAATTAACGCTTATAGCATAATAACCTGGTTTAGGTTCATAATTTGTTTGAGAATCGTTAGCCCAATATGGCATTGGTTTTGACGGTATTTTGGTTTGATCTAATGGATAACTACCAGAAAGCGCCACGTAAATTTCTTTGATTTCCGAATGCTTCATACACCATCTTTCAAGATAAAAAATATCTTGCCCCCAATCAATATTACTGTCCAACAAATGCCGTCCGCCATTGCGAGCGCCGGAATTTAATAACGTTACAATAAATGATCGACCCGCAGGCTCTTGAGACGCAATCGGCTCTTTCGACGTAGATAAAATTGCGGATAATTCATTGAAATACGAAATACTATGCGGATAAATCCACATACTACTAAATATTGACCAAACAAGAAATATCAAAACCAAAACCTGCAAAAATCTTTTTCGTAACAAAAATACCTTGCCAACCTTACTCGTCCAAATAAACAAAAACGGCAACGCCGGAATTACATATCGCGAATGCACGGAAAAACCAGATTGACTACTCACAAATAATAACAACACAAGACCAGGCAAAAGAATTACCATCTCATCACGCCAAGATACGTTGCAGTCTTTTTGAAAAAACGTACAAAAAATCGCAAGCAAAAATAAACCAATCACTCCCAACGGAATCTTAACAAGCAACGCATAAAAATAATAATAACACCAACCATGCTCCGACCATTCGCCGCGTAAATAAGATTGTAAACCGCGTTCAAAATCTAGCCGCTGCGTATCAATTCCTTGAACGAAATTAGCCGGCAACGGAACAGGAATTTTTCCAAGTAACATTTTCTCAAAACGATTCGCTCCGTTGAAAGGAATATCTTTGTGGTTTTTATAACCGGTAAAAAATGTCGTCTGAAATTTAAATTCGCCAAGTTGCTTGCCAAAACCTTCAAAAAAATAACCCATGTTGATAATTAACAAACTCAACGAAAAAATAATTACAAGATGTTTCAATTGCCCAAACCAATCGCGCCTAGAAAGTAAATAAATATCAGACGCTCGATAAAATAACCAAATAAAAATAAACAACGGATAAAAAATTAACAAAGTAAATTTCGTCAACTCCGCAAGACCAAGAACAAGACCACAAAATAACGCCTCCGGTAATTCAGCACGCTTCAACCAACAATGAAAAACATAAAACGCCGCAATACCAAAAACGCCAGACGGAACATCAGGACAAATTAAACAACCATAACCAAGAATATAAGGCGAAAATATCCAAAATAATGAAACAATAACAGCGCTAAAAACGCCAAATAACTCTTTTGCCCAAACATAACAAATAATCGTTCCCAACAAAACAAAAACAACCATACAATAACGACCACAAATCAACCAAAATAAATGTTCAGGATTCTTCTTGACCCAAATATCGCCCGCCTTGTACTCCATGCGACCAAAATGCGAAAAACCAAGATCAGATTTAACCGGACAATACGTTCCCGCAAAAAAAGCCGGAAGCGAACCAATCATATCCGAAAACGGAGGATTAACATGAAATACAGAATAATCGCCAGTACGCAAACGAATCAAACCCGAAGCCAATCGACCATTTTCATTATAGACATAACTAAATCGATAAGGTAACGGAACTATAACTAATACCGTTAATAAACATAAAAAAAACGGTACCAACTTTGATTGATTATTTCGTATTATTTGAAACGGTATTTTCATCTTGTTTTGTAAACGATTTCTAAATTTTTGCCGTAACACGAACAGAATACATCCAAATCAAATACGGCTCGGCAATCATAAACAAAATTATTTGAGCATAACTCGACTCATTTTTGAAGTAAATGAATATTCACTTTTAACTCTATACTTTACTACGTAATGTTAGAATTATACGTTTTATTGCAATTAAAATTACAATAACGCCTAATAACTGAAAAAAATAATTAACCCAACTAGTTGATCGCAAATTATCAAAATCCGGTTCGGTAAGACCATAATTAGAGAGCGTAAAACGTTTAGCATTTTGTGCCGGATTTAATTTTAGATCGAAATTATGCACAGATTTATATTCCGTATCCGTATATGTCATTGTATATGCAGAAATCAATGGAATATCTTTTTCATATCTATAATCACAAATAATTTTGCACTTTCCTACTCCGAGTATTTCGACGTCGGCTTCTTTTATGAGCAAATAATCAGTTGTGAGCAAAAGTTTACCGTTACGCACATCTATCATCGGATACTTTTGCAAACCTTCTGGAAGGTCAGAAATATCAGCAGTTTTATTATTACCCAAATTTTTTATAATCAATTCCTCATCAATAGCGCCGCTAGGAGTAAAAGTATAATCAACAGCATAATAATTAACGCCGTCTTTCTGAATCTCTTTTACTTGCTCAATATTAAATTCAGGCAGCCTTGCCAGCGTCGGAAGAAGTACATTAGGGTCTAACGCCAAACACCTTAAAATATAAAACCGAAAAACAAAATCCTTCAAGTCTTGTATTGATTTTTCTTTTCCTGATGGAAATTCGTAATTTCCTATATCATTTAATTCGTCTTGCGAATTTTTTTCAATTAAATCAACCGTCCACTGCTTGGCAGACGCCGGATGCTGAACTCTAAAAAAATAATTTTGCGAATATGAATTAACAATTTTCGTCTTTTTCTGCGGATCATCTATTTCTTGTAAACTCCAATTCTTTTGTCTCAAAACATAACTTGTATAGTTATTCGTCATTTTATCGTTCTTAAAAGTCGCAATTTTTATATTTCCATCAACTCCATTTTTAAAATTTGATAAATATTTTTTCCAAATTTCTTGCGAATTTTCTGTTATATGTTTTTTTAAGTCTGAAACCTCTTCAGCAATAAGTATTGACGAAGGCAGAATTACAAATAAACCCAAAAAAATTATCATTTTCATTAACATTTTCATTAACATTTTAACATCTCCTATTTATTCAATAATTAACTTTACGATGGGCATATACTTTTCACACTTTAAATTGCGGTTTTCAAAAAATACTCTAGGGCGTCTCTAAAAATTCATTTGTTGTGAGATTTTTTTGTTGTTTATTTTTTGGCGTTAATTTTTTTTCGATGGCTGCGATGTTTCCTAAAATTGCGTTTATTTTTTTGCTGTTTATTATATTTTTTGCGTTTTCTTCATTTGCCAAATACGCTAACCAGAAATAACATGAGACTTTTAAAATTGCCGTTTGATAGACGCTGTCTCTTTCACGGCGGAAAAAATTTGAGACGGAAAATAACGGTCCCGCATAAATTTGGTGATCGCCGTCGTTGAAAATAACAAGATACCTGTTTCCGCTTGTCATATAATCAAACGGTATTCTTCGTTGATGCGCTTTTGTTACGCCTATGATTCCGTCGTCTTTTGTTCCGGTAATAAATAGCGCCGGTATTTTTATTCCGGCATATACGTCGCTATTTCTCAATCCTGGATTTCGCACCGGCGGACTCATCGCAACAACCGCCTTAACTCGCTCGTCGCGCAACGATGCGCCTCTGTCCGGCGGCGTTTGACCAGATAAAAGCAACGGACCAAGCGACCCGATGTCATAACCGCTCACGCCAATATTGCCAAGATCAACCCGCAACCAATTCAATTTATCCGCCGCCAGCAACGCCGAAAATTTATCCAACACAAAACGTAAATCTTCCGCACGCGTCCGGCAATTCCAATTTTGCTCATACGAATCGCGCAGTTCTTTGACAAAACGTATTTTGCCTTTCCAAATTTGATCGTCGCTGCCTGGATGTTGCACCGAAATTACAATAAATCCATACGAGCACCACGTCCGGCTTAAATAAGAACAACGGTCGTAAGTGCCGCCTAAACCGTGTGAAAAAAGTATTACCGGAAATCCGGCGCCGGATATTTTCGATTGGGCGCTTTCAGAAGCAACCGGTAAAAAAAACTTCACCGGAATATTTCGGTTACGCAATGAATCTCGCCAAACCGCTTGACCGGTAACAACAGAATATCGCTCAAATCCGGCACAATTTAACATCGACAAAAACGAAAATAAATATATCGTTACAAAAAAACTCAACACATACTGAATCAACCGCAACATAAATTACCCCCAAAATATACCAATCCTAATTGAATTTCAAACACGATACGTATAATAGCCCCGTTTAATCGTTACAAAATATACAAACAGTAAATCGCTACAAACGGAATTTTTATTAAATCCGTAAATTTTTCGTGATCGTTAAAATTTAACACAATATTAACCGAATTCATCAGTCGGTTTTTCACAGTTATCGGCAATTAGATTGCCCAATAAAAAATTTAAAAAACTCATACTTGAATTTCTACGATTCCAAATCGTACCAATCATGTACTGCTCGTACTTGAAATTCAGCGATTGAAAAGCGTCAAAGCCTGCCGTCCGATAGCTAGGCAGGCGGCGGTAAACGCAAACTCAAGTGCGAACAGTTTAAAAGTCTGACTCCCAAAATTAGACCGGCGACGATAAACGAAAATTCAAGTTTGAACGATTTAATGTTAGCGTTTTTTTAATACGCAATTTATAAAAACGTAAATATTGAAATACAGTTAAACGGAAATTTAACAGTATCAGAAACCGCGAAAAACCAAAAAACTTGACCCCCATCCCCCAACAAAATCTCCAAAAATAGAACTCGCTGGAGAACCACGCTAAACGCATTTTGTAAATTTTTGTAATTTATCGACGGCAAAACGGAAACCGTTTAACGCAATTTAAACGGCAAACGCCGATAAAACGACGTATTTATGTAACTAATATTACGAACAACTTAATTTTTTTTAATTTAAATACGAACAAAATCGCAAAATGCAAACGGCTTGGAATGCAAGGAGAACCAATGAAAACTATTTCAATCCCCCGCCCAAAAAAATCCGTAACAAAAAATTTCAAAATCATCAGCCCGCCGGCGCCACACGTCAATTTTGATCGCAAACACGAAACGACTTCGACAAACAGAAAGTCAAAACATTTGCGAAAACGGAATATCGTTACAAAAAATAACGACGCCGAAAATAATATTAACGCCGCTAATACAAATACGACAATTGTCAAACAAGCGCCGACGCCAACGCTTGCGCCGAAAATAAAAACGGAAACGGCAAATGTTACGGCAAATGTTATGGCAAATGTTACGGCGGAAATGACAACGGCAATAGATCCGACAATCGATTTAGTAAAGCCAATTTCAGATGAGTTGATTTTGAATAAATCCGTCGCCGATAAACGCACGCATATAAATATAAATTGGCCGCGACAGATCAAAGGAAAAAAATCACATCAATCGACGATAAATTCAACGGACAACAATAATCCTTTTGACGCTGATGAAGTTGCGACTTTAGACGAATTTGAAAATATCTCAAAAACAGACGACGTAAAAATACCGCAAAAAACGACAAAAAAACAAAACGAATTATCACGCCGCCCGCCAAAACAACGCCGCCGCCAAATTGACCCCACTACTTGCGAAAGAGATTATTCGTTAGAAGAAATCGAATTTATGAACGCCATAAACGAATACAAAAGAAGCAGCGGAAGAATGTTCCCAACATGCTCCGAAATACTAGAAGTATTAAAAAATCTAGGATACGAAAAAATAAACAACAATAGATTTTAAACTGTTCGTACTTGAATTTGCATTTGGCGCCGCCTGTCGTCCGAAAACTAGGCAGGCGGCGGTAAACGAAAATTCAAGTGCGAACAGTTTAAAAACTCTGTTCTTTAAAATTTCGTGAATGTTTACGAATAGTTATAAAAATTGGTATTGACTTAAAAGAAGTCGATTTGTATAATCTTCGCCTTATTGTGAAAATTATATTATTTTGGCGTGTATTTTTTCTGAATGTATGTTGTCGATATTTCAATAATTTCGTTAATAGTCTGATTGGTAGTATTATAATTTATTTCGTTTAATTGGATGCGTTGATTGTATGTTGTGTTTAAGTTTTTTTGCGTAAATTCAAGTTTGAACAGATTAAAGTAATATATTTTTTTTGCCGAAAATAAAATTTACTGTGCGATCTGGAAATTATTCAAGTTGCAGACTGTCTAATTTAATTTATGGAAATAATTGACAAAATAGTTGACGCGATATTATAAAAAATTAAATTTACTAGAAATATAAACAATTAAAATTCGCTGTAAGGGAGCGAAGCGAACAATAATTAAGGTGATAAAAATGCAAAATGTTTTTGAAGCAATTTTGGAGTCGGGACATGATGAGGATTTTATACCGGTTGTAACGGAGGATTTTCGACCTACGGATGCGCCGGCGGGTTCTCCCGCTAAACTTGAAGTCTTAGCAGAGCGGATCCGTCGCGGGTTACCACTTTGGCATCCAGAAGACCGTGTAGATTATACTGGATTGACCGGCGCCGTAAGACCGCCGCATGATTGATTTCATCTTTAGGTCTGACAAAAAAAAACCAAAATCTAAAAAAACTCTCTGACAAAATTATTAAACTGTTCGCACTTGAGTTTTCGTTTACCTTCGCCTGCCTAGCTTTCGGACGGCAGGCTTTGACGCTTTTATATCGCTGAAATTCAAGTACGATCTGTATAGAGAGAATTTCTAAAAAAATTTGTAACCGTTCACGGTATTTTTTTAATTCGTAATTCGTAATTCGGAATTAGTTTTAAAAATAGTTTTTAATCTGTGGATAAAAAAATGATCCACAGATTACGCAGATTAGAAAGATTTTTTAAAAAAGGATCGCAGGCGGCGGTAAACGCAAATTAAAACGTTAACAGTTTAGAAGTTTCCTTTATTTTTTATTTTGTTTTTACGTCGTGTATGAATTTGAATTTTGGTTTTGGACTTCCTTGTAATAGCGAGCCTTCGAACATTTCGGTTAAGAATTGTTTTTTTCCGTTTGGTTGATTTTCTGGGTCGGGGAAAGCGTCGCCTTTTTGTAAGATGACTTGCCTTTCATGTATTTCTCCAAAACAATACGTTCCCGCAACTTGACACGGGAACCAAAAACCGCGTTGTTCGATTTGTTTTTTTGCGTTTGGTTTCGATGCGTTTTTTTTTGGCGTTGTTGTATTTTTATTTTCGTTGTTATTTGCGATTAAATTTGTATTTTCTTCCGTATTTTTTTTTGACTTCGCAATCAATGCTTCTGCGTCTTTACTTACTTCCAAATAGAACTCGGCGTAACAATGTTCTGGTAATCTTACCAATCTTGCCGGCACTTTGCACAATCTACACATTGCCACAAAAAAACTACATAAATCTTTGCAATCGCCTTCGCATTTATCTTCCGGCATTGCTAACAGCGCCTTTACTCCTTTTGCGGGTAAACTTTTATTTGCGTCGTTGTATTTTATGCGTTTCTGAACATATCTATAAATCGCTTCGACTTTCTCCCAATCAGTTTGCTTGTCATTCGTAACTTCCCGCAAGACTTTACGCAACATCGTTGAAACTCGCGTATCATCGATCTCTATTTTCGGACTTGCCTTCAAATACGCCGCAACTTCGTTAGGCAATCGCTTTGGTATTACAAAAATTTCCGTGTTCGCCGGAGGTTCGACTTCGTAATTTATCGTGTCAAATTCCAATATTATCTCAAGTTTCTGATTTAAATTTAATTTGTCAAATTTAATAACAGCCTCTCTTGCGCCATTATTAACTGTACGAAAATTTAATCCTCGCGGCGCAATTCCTCTGCCTTTGACAATACGATGCGGCTTAACGTCTTGCTCAAACCAACCGGCCGGAACGGGCATTGTAATCGTAACATTTTCAAGTTGAGCGCCCGCTTCAAGAACTATGCCCGCAACCCAAGTCTGCTCTTGCTTCACGCCGCGCCGCGTCCCATAAGTCGAAACGCCGCCATAAGATGAAACGTCAACGTCTTGCTCCGAATCAGGAAAACGAAATTGAGCGCTAACCTCAAACGAAAAAACTAAAAATATAAACGAAAAAATAAATACTCGATAAAATTTAATCTTTGACGTCATTTTGAAAAAAAGAAAAAAGGAATTAGGAAATTTAACAGTTTAGTAAGCGTTCACGAAAATTTATTTAGCAATTACGTAGCGGCAATTTTTCAGGGACGGGGGGGACAAGAGGGACAATTTTTGTTACAAAAAAACTAATCCCCTATCCTCTATTCCCTAAAACCTGTCGCCTAATTTTCTGTGAACGGTTACACAGTTTAATTATCTCGCGTTTATTCTTGGGCTGTAATTTTCGTTTGGGCAATGGTCAAATTGTGAAAATTTTGCGCGTTGTTTTTCTATATCGCCTGGATGTCGGATATTCGGCAACAACATGTAACCATGTTCGCTCTGAATTGCCGGATCGCCGTCATGCGTCCGTATCACGTCAGAACAACAACCTGAAAATATTATCGGAACAAAAAATAAAAAAAATAATCTCAATTCTATTAAACTAATGTTAAAAAACGATTTTGTAAAAATTCGGAATTCGGTATTATTTGATCTAATGCCGATATTGATTTATTGTTGAATAATAACAAAAAATAATACTTTAACGCAATAGCGATTTTTAATAAATGAGTCGCTAAAAAATCTTTTTTTGTAAAAGGGATGTTCTTTTGTGAATATGTATTGATAAATTAAAATTTAACGGTTATTTTTTTGATTCGGTATTGGCGGGTATGGTAAATTGGATGAACTTTGGGGTTTAGCAAGGTTTGACGCAATGAGTTTTATATTTTGTACCGATAAATTTGAGATACATGTTTTTTTGTTTCGGTTTTTTAAACTGTTCTTATTTAAAATTTGCGTTTACATCCGCCTGCGTAGTTTTTTGTGCGGCAGGCTTTGACGCTTTTAAATTACTGAATTTCAAGTACGAACAGTAACGAATAATTGTAAGTCATAACGGTTTGGATAATTTTGATGGAGAACTTGGGCTTTATCACAGTAATAGATCATCCGCAACACGGTTTGATCGGCGGGTATCTTGTGCTTAATCAAGCAGGTCGTCCTTTGGAATTTCATTGTACCAATCCAGTTCGACCTAGTAAGACGCAAGAGATACTTTTCGGCGTTTCGCTTGAGCCGTATCTTTATGGCGAGCAGATTGCGCGGGCGCTCGTATCAAAATCGAAGTTAGACGTTGTCGTAATTTTGACTAATATCGTATCAACACTTGCGGTTAACGGTTTAATAAATTTTCCAGTCGCATATATTTTTGACAATATATATAAAAACAACAACGACAAAAATTACGATAACGAAAATAATAACAGCAACAATAACGAAAACATTAACAGTAACAATAACGAAAACATTAACGGCGACGGCGATAGTAACGTAACAAGTGAAGAAACAGGTAAAGAAACAGAGTCAAAAAAATTTATTTCTGAAGATTTGAATAAGTCGTTACAATTTTTCGGTATTGAGGACAAGCGATTAGAGACAAACGAATTGTCGAATGCAGGCGACGTTTCAACAATTCCGCAAGTCGCCGGATTAGACGTGAATTATTGGCAAGGTTATGTCGTCGGCAACAGGACTGTCGCAATACCAGGAGAACAAGCAGAAGAACGCAAACAATTACTAGACGAATTAAAAAGAATTGCAAGAAACGTCGATCTGCTCGAACCTTTTACAAGAATAAAATTAGCTATTGCCGAAACGCATAATTATAATTAAGTTTGGAATTTGGAATTAAAGAATTTAATTTCAAATTTAAAGTAATTTTTTTAATCTGTATAATTTGCGGATCATTTTTTTGTCCGTAGATTATGCGGATTAGAAAGATTATAAAATAATTTCGGATTCCCAATTCCGAATTATGAAATTTTTTTCCTTTTACCTTTTTAGACTAAAATGTCTTTTCTTAATCTTGAATCGAAGCGTTTTTTGGCGTTTGGCGTTGCTAATCGTAAGAGTGTGGCGTATCAGGTTGTTTCTATGCTTTTGAGCGAGGGTGCGATTGTTGATTTGGTTGTTCAGAATGATTTGATAGCGGAGCGGGTTCGTTTACTTTTTCCTGATTTATCGATATTTTCGTGTGATGTTAGCGAGGAGTCTTCGGTTGACGTTCTTTTGTGCGGTTTGCGCGAGCATCTTGCGAATAGCGGCGTTTCGGGCGTTTCGGCGTGTTATTCGGGGTTGGTGCATTCGTTAGCGTTTGCGGATTACAGCGACGGCGTGAAGCCGTTTTATGAGACTCCGAAGAGCGCTTTTTTGCAAGCGATAGATATATCTTGTTTTTCTTTAATTTTACTTTCGGGTAAATTGCGCGAGTTGCTTTTGCCGGATGCGTCGGTAGTAACTATTTCAATTTCAACGACGCGGATGGCGAGTGAAAATTATGGTTATATGGCGCCGGTCAAGGCGGCGTTGGATTCTTCGTTGGCGTTTTTGGCGAAGTCGTTTAGTGATTTTTCCGAAATACGATTTAACGCCGTTGCGCCAGGACTGTTAAAAACGTCGGCGTCGGCGGGGATTCCGGGTTATGCGGATTCCTATCTCTACGCCGAACAAGTAATACCGCGAAAAAGAGCTTTATTAACCGAAGAAGTAGGATCAACCGTATTGTTTCTATTGAGTCCGCGTTCAAGCGGAATAAATGCACAAAAAATAATTATCGACGCCGGAATGGAAATAAATTATTTCGACAAAAATATTATCAAAAAAGTAAACAAAAATGATTAAATAAAATTTTTAAAAAATTCGGCATTCGGAATTCGGAATTGAAGATTTTAATTTCAAATTTAAAATAATCTTTTTAATCTGCGTAATCTGTGGACAAAAAAATTTCGATCCACAGATTAAAAAAATTATTAAAAAAATAATTCCGAATTACGAATTTCAAATTTCCCTCTAAAATTTCTAACGGTAAAAATTATGTCTAAAAGCGTTTTGGTTGCGATGAGCGGCGGGGTGGATAGTTCTGTGGCGGCGGTTCTTTTGCGGGAACGAGGATATATCTGTCGCGGCGCTACAATGAAATTACTTGACGATGAAACAGGCAATATTTGCCGCTACAAAAACGCCGAATGTTTTAATAAAAACAATAACATTAACAACAACATTAACAATAACAACAACGGCGCCAGCGCCGGCAACAACTGCAACGGCGGGAAAGATAATAACAACGGCGGCGATAATGTTGTTCGTGTTGGTTCTAGGACTTGTTGTTCGCTTTTTGATATTGAGGATGCGCGTAGCGCGGCTTATAGTTTGGATATTCCGTTTAATGTTTTTAATTTTACTGAAGAGTTTCGCGTTGATGTTATTGAGCGTTTTGTTTCGTCTTATTTTAGCGGTTTTACTCCGAATCCTTGTATTGAATGTAATCGATTTATGAAGTTTGGCAAATTTTTTCAGCGTGCAATTGAACTTGGTTTTGATTATATTGCAACGGGACATTATGCGCGGGTGGATCGTGATTTATTGACGGGACGTTATTTATTGAAGAGCGGAGTTGATGTAATTAAAGATCAGAGTTACGTGTTATACATGACGACGCAAGAGCAACTTTCACGGACGCTTTTTCCGCTTGGCGAATTGGACAAACCGGCGGTACGCGAAATTGCAAAGAGATACAATTTATCCAATGCGAATAAGGTCGAAAGTCAAGATATTTGTTTTGTGCCGGACGGCGATTATGCGTCTTTTATTGAAAAGTATTCGGGGGCGTTTTCGGAAGCGGGCGATTTCGTTGATAACTCAGGCAAACGTTTAGGACGCCATCGCGGAATTATTCGTTATACGATAGGTCAACGTAAAGGATTAGGGATTGCGAGTACGGCGCCGTATTATGTTTGCGCAAAAAATATAGTTGACAACACAATTGTTTTAGGAAGAGAATCCGATTTATACGCAGAGTACGTCGAGGCAGAAAATATAAATCTAATTTCATACGAAAAAATTGAAAAACCAATCCGCATCAAAGCAAAAGTACGATACAGACAAAACGGCGAATGGGGCGCCGTCGAACAAATCGACGACGATAAGTTAAGATTAAAATTTGACAATAAACAAAAAGCAATAACAACAGGTCAAGCGCTAGTTCTATACGACGGAGAAACCGTAGTAGGCGGAGGAACTATTACAAACGTATTTTGACCGTTCACGGAAATCCGTTTAGAGACAAGAGGGATAACGATTGGGCGTCCCGCCTGCATGTTGCCGCAAGGCAACCGATAAAGCGGTTGAGATCAAAACCTCTCTCCTTTGCGGTTGAGTACAACCGCATGCAGGCGAGACGCCCGCGATCCTGCGGCGAGTGCGATCCTTTAGCGCCTGCATTACTTTTTTTTGCAGGCATGTCGCCTGTGTTCCTTTTAACAAAGAATTTTTAGAAGTTCTCTACGGGTTAAATCGATTATTACGGTTATGCAGATTAGAGACGTATATTTTATTTAAAGTGTAATTTGAATAAAATTTGATGGTGATTGACAGTTTAAAATGCTTGCGTAAAATTCCATCGTAAATTTGTAATAACTATCGCCAATAATCATTGATAAACTTCGTATGACGGATCGTTTGTCCCAAAATGAATTTTTTAGAGACTCGCCCTATTGTTGATGAATAGTCTTCGTTCCGATAGAGACGGGATTTTTAAACTGTTCACACTTGAGTTTGCGTTTACCATCGCCTGCCTAGCTATCGGACGGCAGGCTTTTACGCTTTTCAATCGCTGAATTTCAAGTACGAGCAGTATATAACCGTAGTTTTTGACCGGCGGTTATAAAGTCAATACACGACACTGCCCCGATAAAGGCAGGATATTTTAAAATTTTTCGTACTTTAATTTGCGATTACCGTCGTTTGTCCAATTATTTAACGGCGGTTTTTATTTTTTTATTCGCCAAAATTCAAGTACGATCCGTAATAGATCGATGCAACAAGTTGGTAACTTGAAATTATTAGACAAATGGGCGAGACGCGCGCTTTTTTTGCGTCGTCTTGGTTGGACGCTATTGTTTTTAATTACGGCAATTCTAGTCGGAATATTTTCTTATCAATTTTGGCGTTCTACTCGCGCCGATGTTTTTGATTTTCCATCTTATAGCGATCTTGATTCTGCTTCGGAGTCTTATTGGGCGGATCGTATGGAACGCGATATTTCTTATGTTAAATCGATGAACGTTTCGGAGACGCGCAAGGCTTCGCGTTTGCGGACGCTTGTTAATAATCAACTTGAAATTGCGATTGATATTGATTCTTACTATGATCGCAATCATGCGATTTTATCTATTGCGCTTACGTTGACAAAACATGATCTTGACGTAAATATCGACCGGACGTTGCGGCTCTTAAACGAAACTTATGAATCATATTCGGCGCGTGCGCGGATATATATTTCAATAGCGCTAATGAAGGCGCGCCAAAAAAATCTTATGGATGCGATGAGCGCTTATTTTGAATACAAACGTCTTGTGAATCACGCTGATTTGAAATTGGATACGCAGGAAAATGAAGAAGCGTTTATGGGCGCTGTTGCGATTTTAAATCTTGCGCAAAATTACGATGAATTATCTGAATTGTTTCAGATGCAAATTAATTTTTCGCGCCGTATAAATACAAGTCGCCGAATGCGGGCATACCGAATAATAACAGTCGAACAAGCCCGTTGCGGCAATAAATTTTTACCGAATTCGTTTAATACATTTCGGATGATTCAAGATACAATAGAATCTTCGCGGGCGTTCCAACTTATAATTACATTTGTCGCCCGACCGCCGGTATCAGAACCTGTTGAACCGTCGTATCCAACGCCTCAAAGCGACGCCCCTTGGACTGCAATCCGCAACAGTTCAACCGTCCGCAACACGATTAACAATCTGCTAAAAATTATTGTTGAAGAGAATCTCGAATTAAACCGCCAACAAGAAATCTTAAAACGCATCGCAGGCTCAATCCTAATGTGCGATCCCGAAGCGTATAAAATTTTTCGCAGCGCAATTAAAGACTTGACCGAACTTGACAACACGGTTAAAACATCCGTATTAAAACTGCTTGATAATCCTATATCAGATAAAATACGAGCCGAATTAAAAATGCCGCCGCGCACAAGAAAAAAGAGCAAAAATAACGGCGAAGGCATACGCGACATTGATCCGGCGCGACATGATTGGATCGACGACAAAGATACAATCGATATTCAAATTACAACCATCGACGCCGCTACGTTAAAGAGCATCGATATTCGCCAATACTCCCGTATCTTGACCGTCGCCGCTACCGCATATCTACAAGTCCACAGAACAACCGACGCCATAAATACATTACAAAACGCATTCAATATCACATTGAACCAACCCGAACAAACCGAACAAATACGATCCCTAATCGCCATCGCAGAACTTCAACTCGACGCCGGCGCCATCAACGACGCAACAAAAACACTAAAAATATTAAACCAAAAATTAAACGCCGCCGAACAAACCGAAAACAATAAAACCGAAAATATAAACGACCCGCAAACAAATAATCTCATCGACGAACAGATTTTGAATCTGGTTGAATTGCAAGTCATCGGACGTTATTTCGACGACGCAAGCATAAACGTACAACGCATAAAATCAACGACGACGCGCGACATGAGTTTATTGCTAATTGCCCGCGAATTATTACGGTCGGATCAACTTGACGCAGCCGAAAAAATTATTGCCCAAATAACAGATAAAACAACACAAAACGAATACAAACACCGGCTGATTATCGCCCAAACAGAATCGAAAATCCCTATTCAATCCGCAATCTCAATCGAGTTGCCGGAACAGAGTATTGCGGTTGCCGGAATAAATAACCCGATGGCGCTAGAAGGCGATAACAATATCGCACGCGGCGCTAGCCAACTGATCCGATACGGTTTTTACGAAGCGGCGACGGTTACGGCAAAACGAATAAAAGACGCTAAATTACAATCAAAATTGTTGTCGCAAATCGGAAGAGAATACGTGCTGGTTTACAACTCATATTCAAAACAAGGCGACCAAAATCTGATCGCAAGCGAGAGAGCATTCGACAACGCAATGATTATTTCAGAAATGATTGCGGATATTGAACAACGCATAACTTTGACACTGTCGCTAATAAATGCAATGGCGTCGAATAAACGTTACGATAAAGATGCGGCGGTGTTGATGCGGCTTTTCGATTTTGTAATGGTAGATATTGAACGCATCGAAAAACGCCCAATTGCGACGACAAACAACAACGTTAATAACAAAAACGACAAAAATAACGGCGACAATAATATTGACAAAAATAAAAACGCCAACGACAAAAACGCTAAAAATTCCAACGGAACAATAGATTTATCACAAATGTCGCGCGGTGAAATTTTTTCGACGGCGTTGCTGTCGCGGGTAAATGTTGAAATATTACGCAACGGAACAAATAAGAATAATCGTAACGAAAATTATAGCGAAATCTGGAATAACGATTTGCAAGTTTTGACGGAACGAGTAAAGAACGAATTAGACGGCGAAGAAGCGACGTATTCAAAAGCATGCGCAATCGTAAATCTAGCGCTAGCGTTCTTACGCGGCGGCAAGTTGAAGGAAGCGGCTGAAACGACAAAATTAGCGGAAACAATAGCGGAAAACTTAAACGACAGAAGCGATACTATTTCAATAATGATAAATTTAATGCAAATTTACAATACGCTAAATGACAAAGAATCTTTCGCAAAAATAAAAAACAAAGCAATCGATCTAGCAGTGTCTTTTATACCGCCAGGAATCGATATAAAACAAATAAACTTAATGTGGAGAAAACGCGATATTGAACTCGATAGAATAATGCGAAAACTAATCGAACTCGATATGACCGAAAACGTAATAGACGTTATCGACAATATTCACGAACCAATAATCTACGACAGAATCATAAAAACTATCGCATACATCCAAGTAAACAAAAAAAACTTCAACGCCGCCGAAACAATCGCAAAAAAATTAAAATTACCCGAATATAAATTCGCAACGCTACGAGATGTAAAATTAAGTAAAAACAACGAACAATAAAAGTCGGAATTATTTTTTAAATAATCGTAACCGTTCAATGAAATCTGTTTAGCAAAATACATATTGACAATTTTTTGAGGGACAAGTAAGACAGAAGAGACAAGTAAGACAAATTTTTTTAACAAAAAACTTTTTCTCAAATCATCTAATTTTAGAAAAACTATTCCCTAAAACTTGTCGTTTAAATTTTCGTGGACGGTTACAAATAATCTTTTGTCATTTGTTTAATTTGCGGGTCATTTTTTTGTCCGCAGATTACGCAGATACGTATAAAATTTTTTTTGAAAGGAGAATATAATGGATGTTTTTGAAGCTATTTCAAAACGGTTTAGTTATCGCGGCGAGTTTACGGGGCAACCTGTTTCACGCGACGACTTGACGAAAATTGTGCAGGCGGGAATTGATGCGCCTAGCGGTTGCAATTCGCAATCGACTAATTTTATTATTGTTGACAAGCCGGAATTGATAGCGTCGATTTCGCGTCTTCTTGGCGACCGTCCTGTTTGCAAGACTGCGGCGGCGCTGATAATTTGCGTTTGCGACAAAAAGCCCGCTTATGGCAATTTATCATTTTATATTGAGGACTGTTCGGCGGCAGTGCAAAATATGTTGCTGGCGATTACGGCGCTAGGTTACGCCTCCGTCTGGCTAGACGGCGTAATTAGAGGAAATATAGGCGCCGAAATCGGAAAATTATTAAACGTGCCGCAAGAACAAGAAGTACGAATAATGTTGCCAATAGGAATACCAAAAAATCCAGGTAAACCAAACACAAAAAAATCCTTCGACAAAAGAGCAAAATTCTACTAAATGCGGAATGCGGAATTCGGAATGCGGAATTATTTAAATAATCTTTCTAATCTGCGGATCGAATTTTTGATCCACTGATTACACAGATTAAAAAGATTATTTAAATTTGAAATCAAAATCTTTAATTCCGAATTCCGAATTTATTTTAGGTATCTATTATTTCTTAGTGATTTAGTTTCGTTTATGTTTGGCGTGGTGAACGATACTTGTTTATTTTCGGTTTCAGGTTTTTCGTTTGTTTTTTGGTTTGAGCTATTTGTTGGCGGCAAAGGTGCAGGTCGTAGCGAGAAGTTATTTTGTTTTTCTGTTTGATTAATATTTGTGGTGTTATCGATAATGATTTTCGGCGTGGATTTTATATCTTTATCGGAGTCGATAATTTTTGGCGCAAGTATCGGATTATTTTCGTTGGTTTTATTTTCTATAATTTTTGGTTGCGGGTTTGAAATTGGTTTAGAGTATTCTGGCAACAGGTTTTCGGCGTATTGGAATTGTTGATAATTTTGTTTACTTATAGTTTTTGGTCTTGTGAAACCGTAGTTTATTCTTTTGCTTGCGTCTTCTGCTCTTGCTCTTCTTTTTGCGTCGAAGTATGCTTTTGCTGGCCATGAGCCTTCAGCCAAGTAAACGTTATCGTATTCTAGCAGCGAACCTTTTCTGTAATGCAACGTCATAACGGCGATATTGTAATCTACGATAGCGCGGTAATATTCCGTATCGGCTTCGGCTAATCTTTTTTGAGCGTCTAGGAGTTGGTCGAGCGTGGTTGTGCCTCCGGCGAATGCCGCATTTACGGCGCTAACTTCTTCTGTTGCGGCTATGCGGCGTTGTAACATTGTGATGCTTGTTTGGTAGGCTTGCGTAATTTCGCGGAATGAATCTGCTAATTGGTGTGATAATTCTAGTTCTTGTTCTTGTAATACGGCGCGTGTTTTTGCCAAGTTAAGTTGTGCGTTTCTTACTCCGGCTAATTCGCGCCGCCATCCGAATGGCATTGATGCGTTTATGCCGACAGTCCATCCGCTAAATTTTCCGTCTGTTAAGTTACCGATGGCGTTGCTTTGGGAGTGATTTTGGTTTATTAGTTCTGATCCGGCGCCGCTCCATCTGTAGCCGCCGGACAAATCGACTTGCGGCATGAGGAAGTTTTTGGAGGCGATTAGTTCAAGTTCGCGTTTTTTGACTTCCCATTTTTGTTTTCGCAATTCCGGCGATCTGTACATGGCTTCGCAGATGATATTTTGCCAATCTAATCTAAGCGGCGCCGTGAGTGGTTCATTGACAGGTCTCATTAAACGACCGTCTGTTACGGACAAACCTAAAATTGAACGCAATGCGGCTTCGGTGCGGAACAGATTCGTTTGCGCTAATTCGGCTTGACCTCTAAATGTAAAGTAATTATTTCGGGCTTGCGCTTCGTTTTGTGCTGTTCCGTCTCTGGCGCTGTGTATTTTAAGCGTGTTAATTTTTATCCAAGTTTGGTGTGCGGAGTCGCGACCTGATTTAACTGATTCTAATCTATGATAAGCGTAATATAGATTCCAATATGCCTTTTCAACATCGGCGACAAGATTACGCGTTGCCATCTCGAAGTCGTTGATGGCTTGGTCGGTATTGATGCGGGCGATAACGACGCCGGAGTAAACGCCGGGTTGACCGTTAGGTCCGGCGATACGGTTAAATTGGATACCGTTACCGCGTAGCAATGGTTGAACGAAGCCGCCTTCAAGATAACTTGACCAGCCGTCGCTAATGTTTGGATTACCGCCGCTGAATTGGTATTGATTGGACTGATTTAAGTAAAATCTAGTTCCAGTAGGCGCAATTTTATTTATGCCAACGCCGAGCGTGCCAACGTCGGTTTGGACGCTTCCGGGCGTATCGCGTTTTTCCCATTGCGTCGTCGCTGAAAGCATTGCGTCGAATGCGGACAAGGCGGCTTCGACGCCGTATTGCGGATTACTTTCGGTCAAGGCGATGTCGTAAACGGTGCTGACTGAATTAGGCGAGGAGAGCAATGCCGAAGGTACGCCGGATGTGCCGCCGCTAGAAAAACCGACGCCGTTAAGCGTGCGAATTATTTTGCAATTTTGTAATGCTATTTGAATTGCATCTTCGAGTGAAATGTCCCAAAAGCCTTTGGGTTCAGGATTAGTGAGCGTAAGTGGATCGATAGCGCCGGATACTTCGTTGAGTTGGGGGAGATGCGTATCGGGGTAATCGATACGTGTAGCGCGTGTTTTGAGGTATTTTTGGTATTGACTTTTTTCGGTTAGATAAATCGGCTGTTGAGGCTGGCAACCGGCAAGGTTGATCAGACAAAAAACAATGCCAAGTAAAAAGGCAATTGATATTTTATTAAGGGAACTCATGTTTTATTCCTTTAGTAAATTGATGCGAGGTAATTGGTTACCTACGTTTGGAGTATTGGCAAGTAATGGGGTTAAACTATTGATGCTAAATTTCAGTCAATAAAAAATACAAAAAAACTAGCAAGATAAACCGAAATTCGTATGCAAAAAGTTTAATACTTCTTTGTCTTTTCGACTAACTTAAAGCCGCCCCCTAAATTTTACTCAAGCAGACGGCGCAATAATAATTATCCGGTTATTCCGCAAAATCCAAATCGTCCTAATAAACAGAAAAGTTTAATTTATCAGCAAAGTTTTTTTATTTTTGTCAATCAATTTAACAAGAAAACTTTGCCCAAATTACCCAAAATATAAATTCAGAATTAAATTAACGCAAAATCAGAATTTAAAGATGAACGCAATTGTCAACGGCTACAAATAAAACAGTTGAATCAAACAAGTACAGCCGAAACAAAAACATGTAAGCAAGATTATTACGATCCTTCAATCAGTCCCCACTTGTCCCACCTGTCCCATTTGTCCCTAAAAAATCGTAACCTTTCACGAGATTTTAGAAGCGTAGAGTTTTAGGGTGTAGGGTGTAGGGTGTAGGGGGTAGATTTATTTTTTTCCGATCTGTCCCGTTAGGGACAACATGTTGGTAGAAAAGCAATGTCAAAAATATATTTATCCCTAGCGGGACAAATATTTATCGTTACGAAAATTGTCCCGCTACACCCTATCCCCTACACCCTATCCCCTAAAATTTTTTAAATTTCTGTTTTCTTATTTATAGTTAGTAGGAACTCTGCCAAGTCGTCTATTTCTTCTTCTGTTCCAGTCCATGGCGGCATTGAGATGATTGGTTTGTTTAGTAATCTGATTTTATTTTTTAGAAATTTTTTATCATTTTCGCCGGACAATAGCGGTTTTATTGCCGACATACCGCGTTCTAGGGCATGGCAATTATTACAATGATACATGAAAATCATACCGCCGCGTTCAATTTTATTCGACGATACTTTTTGCCATTCGGAATCTCTCAAAAAACCTGTCATTCGCAACTCTTCAATTTCATCTTTGTAAACTTGACTTCCCAGCACAATTTGATCCACAATCCACGGCTTCCGCGCCGCTTCACGAACAAACTCCGCCGTTGCCAACGCAATTAAACCAAATATTAACAACGAAACCGCAAATCCGGCGCTAATTGAACGCGGACGCAAAACAGGACCAAAAAACATCAATAACAACATTATCACACAAGTCCCGACAAATATTACAACCAACACGTTTATTAACACCGCCCGCTCCATTGCCCGATGAACACTCTCCGGCAACAAAATAAACGACGCCAATATGCCAATAAACATCGTAATAACTCCAAAAATAATCGGAAAAGTCATACGCCGCACTACACGCTCAAGCAACTTGCCATCATCGCCCAACACCCAAGCGGCATGAACAAAAACATAAAGCGCCGCCAACAATACGGCGCCGCCGGTACGTGCAAATGTTTGAGGTAAAAATTGAACGTTAAAAAACGCATGCCAAAAATTACCCGTATCACTCCAATTCGCAAATAAACCCCGCGAATCCAACATAAACGCCGTTATTCCTGTTATCAAAACAAGACTAATCCACGCCGAAATCGCATAAATCACAGATATAATAACATGCGTTTTAGGTTTAAGTTGAAACCAGAAATAATACATAATAAACGCCGATACTATCTCTATTACAAAAAATACCCACTCTATCGCCCAACCAAAAACAAACGTCCTAATCAACGTCTCCGTCGCAAGCGGCGAAGCAAGCGCAATCGTCCACCATATACCCACGCCCGTTATAGCGCCAAACGCAACCGTTAAAAGCACAAAAAATTTGGCATGTTTATACCAATAATCACGGTAAGGCTTGTCGTTAGTCTTAACCGCAAAACGATTCTCCAACGCTATCAAAATACCGCCGCCAACAGCATAATGAGACACAAAAACATGAACCACCGCCACAAACGCTATAAGCATCGGAGCAGTAAGACCCGGAACATACCACCAAGGATAATACATAATTAAACCTCAATTTGTAAAATGTAATTTGTTAATGTAATTTGTTATTTGGAACTATTCAGCAGCGCCGTTTGAATAGTTATTGTTAATTTTCGTAACAAATATTAAACTGTTCACTCTTGAATTTACGTTTACCGCCGTCAGCCTAACTACCAGACGACAATCTTTGACGCTTTTAAATCACTGAAATTCAAGTACGAGCAATATAGTTTGATAATTTTACGCAGTTCCACAAAAAATGTCCATACGTTTTAGAAAATCAAAAAAATTTGTAACTGGTCACGGAAATTTAAACGAATAGGTATCTCTAAAAATTCATTATTGGGAGAACCGATCAATCATTCGATGTTTCTCTAAAATTAAAATTAAATCAATAATGAATTTTTAACGTCCAGTTAAGTTGTATTTACATGTTGTCCCCAGCGGGACAGATGGGACAAATATTTATTGTTACAATAAATCTATCCTTTACACCCTATCACCTATACTGCTCATACTTGAAATTCAGCGATTTAAAAGCGTCAAAGCCTGCCGTCCGAAAGCTAGGCAGGCGAAGGTAAACGCAAACTCAAGTACGAATAGTTTAAAACTCTATCATTCTAAAATTTCGTGAACGATTACCTATTTTTAACATTTAAAATCTAAAAGCCGAAATTTATTTTTTGTAATTTATTTATTTGAGTAGAGGTACAAAAAAATAAAATCTTAACGAAATCTTAATCAAAACTTAATCAAATATTAATACAATCTTAATAATTTCTTAATATTTTTTTATTATAATTCCGCCTGTGCAAACGAATCGGGCATCTCTAAAAATTCATTTTTGTGTAAAAAGGTAGGCGGTGTTTTGCCGCTGTGTTTATTTTTTGTGCCGTAATGGAGTTTATGCTATCAGTAAATTTTAATAATTCATGAAGCCTAAAATATGTCTTTTTTAGACGTGCGAAGTATTAAAGTTTTTGATGTCGTAAACCGTAATACGGCGTTTCGGCACAGTGTTTAATTTTTTTAACCGCCTACCTAGACAAATGTATTTTTAGAGACGCCCGATAGATTTTAGAGATTAGTGAATTAGGCGATAGATTTATTGTTACAATAAATTGTTATAATAAATTGTCCCATTTGTCCCTCATGTCCCACTTGTCCCTCAAAAAAATTGCCAATACGTAATTTTACTAAACGGATTTTCGCGAGGGGTTACAAAAAATTTAATTAGGAGTTTAAAAATGATTTTACGAATGAATTTTGGAAAATGTTTGTTTATATTATTTGTTACGATAATATATTTTGTTTTATTAGGTTTGGCGGAATTATTTTCTTTAGCGGAAGAAAATGAAGCCGTAACTTTGCCGCAGTTTTCAGCAATGCCGGTATTGAGTCGTTTGAACGTCGCTCATCGTGGGGCGTCGTTTCTTGCGCCGGAGAATACGCTTATGGCTTATCGGATTGCTATTTCAGCCGGAGCGGACGGCGCCGAATGCGACGTTTACAAAACAGCCGACAACATACTCGTCTTGTCGCACGATAAATCAACCAATCGAACAGCAAACGGAAAAAAACACGATATTACAAAAACTACATTCGACGAACTACGAAAACTTGACGTAGGAATCTGGAAAGGTAAACAATTCAAAAACGAAAAAATACCAACTCTGGACGAATATCTTGAACTATTAAAAGAAACAAAATGTTCGCCCGTCGTTGAAATTAAAATGAACCAAATCGAAAAAGAAGTAATCGAAACGATACGAAAACAAGACATGATTTCTGTTACAATAATTATTGCGTTTTCGGAACAGGTTGTTAAAAACGTGCGCCGTTTAGAACCGAATATCTGCGTCGCATGGCTTTACAGCGAAAATCTAAAAAACAAAGGCGGAGCAGAAAATAACGCTGACAGACTGGCTGAATTTCTATTGAAAAAAAGCGCCGAACTAAACGCAAACATATTAGACTTAAACCATGAAATTCTTTCGCAAAAATTAGTAACAAAATTAAAAAATTCAGGAATACATGTCTGGTGCTGGACTGTCAACGACGTTGAACGAATGAAAATTTTATTAGATTGGGGAGTAGAAAGCATCACAACAGACCGACCCGAATTATTAAACGAATTACTAAAAAAATATAAGCCAATTCACACAATTGATATAGATTGATATACGTATCGTACTTGAAATTCAGCGAATTAAAAATACGAACAGTTTAAGAACAGAATTTTTGTAACAAAAAAATTTGTCCCACTTGTCCTATTGTCCCTAAAAAAATCTTTCTAATCTGTGTAATCCGTGGATCGCTTTTTTGTCCACAGATTACACAGATTAAAAGGATTGAGAAGGAACGCAGTCGAAATGGTTGCGATCCTTCTTAATAAATCAATGAATTTCAAATACGACCAGTATATGAAATTAAAATTAAATCAATCTGGTCAGGTATTATCTGGCGTTTATCCGGTTGCTTTATTATTTTTGCAGATGGTTGAATAAATTCTTTCAAATTCGTTATGATTTGCGAATGAGATAATTAATTTACCGTTTCCTTTGTCGCTTTTTTGTAGTAATTTTATTTTTACTCCGCCGAGTTGTTTTTTTAATTCTTCTTCTAATTGTATTATCTGTTCGCTTTGTTTTGATATTTTTCGTTTATTGCCTTCTTGGTCAATAATTTTCCACCCTTCGTTTTCCGTAATATTATCAATATTATCATTTCCGGTATCATTTACGGAGTCAATTAGTTCGCGTACAAATCTTTCTGTTTCACGAACACTCCATGATTCAGTTTTGATTCTGTTTCCGATTTCGACTTGTTCAAATTTTTCTAGCGCTAACAGCGCGCGGGCGTGTCCCATTGTCAACTCGCCTTTGCGAACACTTTCTTGCACTTCGTTATCTAGTTCTAACAGTCTTACTAAATTTGTTACCGTTGATCTATCTAGTTCTAATCTTTTCGCTAACTCATCATGCGTGCCGCCGTATGATTCTAGATATTGTGCGAAAGCGATTGCTTTTTCGATAGCGTTTAAGTCTTTTCGTTGCACGTTTTCTGTTATTGCAAGTTCTATCATCGTGCGGTCGTCTGCTTCCAAACAATGCACCGGCAGTTCTTGCCAACCTAAACGCATTGCCGCCCGATAGCGCCGCTCTCCCGCAATAATTTGAAACCGTTCCGTATCGCCTGCCATGATGCGGCGGACAACTACAGGTTGCAATAAACCATGCGTCTGCAAACTGCCCGCTAATTGCTCAATTTCCGATTCGTCAAATTCACGACGCGGTTGAAATGGATTCGGTTCAATTAACAAAATATCAATTGAATCCGGTCTCTGATTTGCGAGATGTTGTTGTAGAAGCCAATCTGAATCGGCGTTCTGCGGCATATCGCCGCCGTTGATCTCGTCTAATTGGTTCTGTTCGACGCCGCCGACTTTACCGAGCAGCGCTTCCAAACCACGCCCTAAACGTTTTTCTTTAGCCACGTTCTAATACCTCCATACAAAGTTCTATATATGCCCTTGCACCGCGCGACTTGGGCGCATAATCAATTACGGACAGCCCATGACTTGGCGCTTCGCTGATTGCGACGTCGCGCGGTATAACAGTTTTAAATACAATTTCCCCAAAAAAATTACGCACTTCGCGGTCAACTTCATGAGTCAATTCCAACGCAATATCATACATCGTAAGCGCAATACCGCCGAATTTAAGTTTATCTGGTTTACTCGACATAATTTTTTTGATTACTTCAATCATTCGCACAAGACCTTCCATCGCAAAAAATTCGCATTGTATCGGCATGAACACTTCGCTCGAAGCCGCCAACGCTATCTGCGTCAAATGACCAAGCGACGGCGGCGAATCTATCAATACATAATCATAAACGCTCATCTCGTCAAATAATTGCCGCTCAATTCGTTTTGATTTCTGCATATCGTTTTGCGTAAGGGCTTCTATATCGGCAAACTTGCGACTGCCTGGCAATAAATGCAACAACGGCGTACCCGTCTTAATCAAACATTCCGAAAACGCCGAACCGGTAACAAGCGGATGCGAATTTATAGGTTGAAATCCAAGACCGCTAGTCGCATTACATTGAGGATCAAGATCAATAAGCAACGTCTTCGCGCCGGATTTGGCAATCGCATCCGAAAGCGAAATCGCCGTAGTCGTCTTGCCAACGCCGCCCTTCTGATTAGCAATACAAAATACACGAACCATAATATGCGGATTGTTACAATTTCTAAAATCTATGTCAAGATCAATTTTGTAAACGCTCCTTCGCAACAATTCAGGTTTTTGAAAAACAAGTAAGATATGAGGGACAAATGGGACACGAGGGACAAGTGCGACAAATTTAATTTACAATTTTGAAATTAAAATCTTTTGATACTGCATTCCGTATTCCGAATTAAAAGCGATCATGCCATACATAGTTCTTGTTCAATTCTTTCTAATCTTGATCCGATTTGGTTGTCAATGATTCCTAGCGAAGTTTCTAATGCGCATCCGCCTTTTGAAATTTTACCGTCTGCTACAATTCGCGTTTGAGCCGCAATCGATAATTCGTCAATTAATAAATCAATTTGCGGTTTAAGCGATTCATAATCGTCTGGATTTAACCTAACTTTCATCGCCGTACTCCCCGTGCCTAATTCAAGCGATTCCCTAATTAACCTCAACGGCACGTCAATCATATTCGGCAATTCGCGTGAAATAGCCCGCTCGGCAATCAAAACGGCAAAACGAATAGCGCTCTGTTCCCAAAGTTGCAAAAAAGATTGCCGCGCCGTTTCCAGTAGTTCAATCATTTTTTTCACCGCCGGCAAAAGCGTCTCTAATTGAGCGCCAAGTTGTACGCTCGCCTCATTACGCACGCGTTCCGCATAGTCAACCGTCGCTTGAAACTCGCCGTCCGAATAACCTTTCGTATTGCCTTCGCTATAACCTAACTTGTAACCTTCGTCATAACCCGATTGCCGCGCCGCCGCTTCGTCAATCCGCAACTGCTCGCGCAACTCGCTCATCTCCGTCTCAAGTTGCAATTTACGATTCTGAAAATTCGCTTCTTCTTCCCGCAATCGCCGATTTAATTCGTCAAGTTGACCGCGTATCGTCTCCGCCTCAACACGCGCCAACTCCCGCGTCCGCTCTATCTCCGATAACGCCTCCTCCCGCAAACGCACAACTTCGCTACGCGCCTGCGTCGCAACATAAAGCGCATCCGATTTCACCTTCGCCATAAAATCAGCCGCCTTCTCCTCCAAATCCACAAAATTAAACGGAACTGGACGATACTTCACCGCCTTCGACGCTTGTTTTTCCGGCATAATCGTATTCATTAAGTAAACGTAAATTAAAATGCGAACAGTTTAAAATAATTCCAAATTACAAATTCCGAATTTAACAAAACTATCCTGTAAACGTTCACGAATATTTGTTTAGCAAAATACGTATTGGCGATTTTTTTGAGGGACAAGTGCGATATGAGAGACAAGTGGGACTATTTTTTGTAACAAAAAACTGTTATCTGTTTTCTAAAAAGCTACTCATTATCTCCTATTCCCTAACCCTTAAAATTTACGCTTAACTTTCCGTGAACGGTTACAATTATCCTTTATGCAACTTCTAATAACCGGTTTTTTATTTAAGCGCCGAGAACACAGAGTTCATAGGGAAGAAAATTTTCTAAAAATATTTTAAATCAAAAAATCAATTATAAAATTAAATAACGTTTTGACTCTAATTAAAAATTTCCTCTGTGTTTTCTGTGGTTAATAAAAATAAATTTGTGTTTTTTAGAAGTTTCCAGCAGATTATTTAAACTGTTCTTATGCGAATTTGCGTCCGCCGTCTGCCTAACTATCGTTCGGCAGGCGGCGGTAAATGCAAATTAAAGTATGAACAGTTTATACAGCTCGTACTTGAATTTCATTGATTTAAAAGCGTCAAAGCCTGCCGTCCGAAAGCTAGGCAGGCGAAGGTAAACGAAAACTCAAGTGCGAACAGTTTAAAAAGATTAAAAAGAAAAAATCTTGCGTTCTTTTTGACTTTAATTTTTACGATTTATTTTCGCAATTGTCATTTTTGACGGGCGCAAATTTTACGAAGACAACGGCATGACGACGTATGTATATTCATCGTCTGTTTTCAACATCAACGGGTCGCCGTCGTCGCTAAAAGTCAACGTAACATTTTTCTCCGGCGGCAAAACGCGAAGATACTCCGTTAAAAATCGCGGGTCAATTTTCAACGTTAATTTTTTACCGTCAAAAGCGACCGGCGTTTCAATTGCGGAATCCCCGATTTCGTTTCCGTTGCCTGTTGTAATCATTTTTCCTTTTTCAAAAATCATCACAATGCCTGGCTGTTTCTCTGTTGTAACAATCGCCGCTTGTCTGACGGCGGCGGCAAAAGGTCCAGCAAGAATGTCAAGTTTAACTTTTTTATCTTCGCTTGGAATGATATTTCGCCATCTTGGAAATCTACCTTCTAGCAATCTTGAGTAGAAAGTAGTTTTTCCGTATTGCACGAGGGCGCGGTTTGCCGAAATAGCGATTTTTACAGGTTCGTCGTCGACTATTGCGCGTTCTATTATTTGCAAAGTTCTTGCAGGAAAGATAGACGATTCGACTTTGTGATCTTTTACGCAAACTGCGTCGCCTTCTTGGAAAGCGAGTCGTCTGCCGTCGGTGGCGACTGCTGCGAAGCGGTTGTCAATTAGTTCTAAAAACACGCCGCTGAGCGCATATTTTGCGTTATCCGTATCTGTAGAAAACGACGTGCGACGGATAGCTTCGGCAAAAACATTAGCCGGAATTTCATGGTAAGCGGTTTCGCCAAAATTTTCGACGTCTGTAAATTCATCGACTACTTGCGTGTTTAGCGTGTACTTACTGCGTTCACCGCTAACGATGGTTTTCTCTTTGTTGCTTTCGATTGTTAGTTCTTCCTCAATACTTTCAACAAGAATCCTTTTGAGAAGTTTTGTTGGTAGAATTGCTTCGCCTTTTTCGACGATGTTGCAATCTTCGACGTAAAGGCGGATACCGAGTTCGGTATCTGTCGCTTGTAATAGTACGCCGGATTTGTCAACAGTAATCTTGACATTTTGGAGTACGGGACGGACGTCGCGCACCGAAACAACCGAAGCCGCTAATTGAAACGATTGTGAAAACTTGTTACGTTCACAGGAAATTTTCATAATTTTTAATTTGTGATTTGGACAATAATTGTTGTTAATAAAATAAACTGATTGCAATTTAATATTCCAGATAATATTCCAGCGGCAAAAAAACTACTATATACTATATTGCTCGTACTTGAAATTTAGCGCTTTAAATTTAAAAACGCCAAAGCCCGCCGCACGAAAACTAGGCAGGCAAATATAAACGCAAATTCAAGGACGAGCAGTTTAATAATTTTTACGTAAATTTCTACGCAAATTTGCCCGATTATGTCGAAATTTATAAATCGCTACAGTTATAAAACCGCAGACGGCATAATTCAAAATTAAACGTACCGATAATTCAAATTAAACGCACTGCGAACACAGGGCGGGAATTTTATTGCATTCCCGCCACATCCGCAAGCCCCACCCCCGCCCCACTCCCGCCGCACCCCGCCGTACCCCGCCGCACACGACAAACAACGCCAAAATATTTCTAATAACCGCCCTCAAAAATTTAAACGCTAGATTTTAAAGGTTAGGAGTTAGGGAGTAGGGGGTAGTTTTTTTATTAGGTATTAGGAATTATATTTTCCGTCTCAACAGTTTTATCGTAGCCGTTGGTTACTTGCAGCCAAGACGGATACGTTACTTCTGTAACATAATTCCAAATTAAAAAAACTATACAGATCGTACTTGAATTTCATTGATTTAAAAGCGTCAAAGCCTGCCGTCCGAAAGCTAGGCAGGCGAAGGTAAACGAAAACTCAAGTGCGAACAGTTTATAACCGATCACGGAAATTTTGTTTATTAAATTACGTTTTGGCAATTTTTGAGGGACAAGTGAGACATGAGGGACAAAAGGGACATGAGAGACAAGAGGGACAAGAGGGACAAGAGGGACAATTTTTTTATTACAAAAAACTTTTTCTCTAAATCGCAAATGCTAATTTTAAAAACTATCCCATATCCCATATTCCCTATCCTCTATTCCATCCATCCGAACCGCTAAACCTACCGCTTAAATTTTTGATGGCGGTTACATTACTTTATTTTAACGATGAAAATAAAATCTGTAGTATTTCAGAATTTGAATTCGCTTGTTGATGTTTCGGCGATACGTTTTCCTGATAACGGCATATTTGCAATAGTTGGACCTACCGGAGTTGGCAAGACGACTATCCTCGATGCGATTTGTTTAGCCTTGTACGGACAAACACCGCGTCTTGACGACGTTCATAATTCCGCAAACGAGACTGAAATTATGTCTAAAAATACAAAAGTCTGTTTTGCCGAAGTAGAATTTGAAACCAGTCATAACAAAAGATATATCGCCCGCTGGGAACACAAAAGATTAAATAAATCGGCAAAACCTACCCACACAATTTACGCTTGCTCCGATAACGGCGACAAACAACTCCTATACAAAAATACAAACGAAATCAAAAAAAATATTAACCAAATTATCGGATTAAATTTCATTCAATTCACCCGCTCCGTACTACTCGCACAAGGCGAATTCGCAAAATTCCTAAATAGCAAAGATAACGAAAGAGCCGAAATACTCGAAAAAATTACCGGAACAGAAATTTATAAAAATATATCAAAAAAAATTTACGAAAAATTTAAAGATAAAGAAAATAACATAAAATTAAAACAAGAACAAATAAACGAAATTAAAATCCTAAACCAAGACGAAATCGACTTACTAAAAAACGAAGTTAAAAAACTCGACGGCGAAATCGAATTATACTCGCAAAAACAAAACGCTATAACTAGCACGCTCGCATACTATAAAAAATTAAACGAAATACAAAACGAAACCAAAACAATTAAACAAAATTTAGAAACGCTCGCCAAAACGACGGCGGCATTTTATCCCGACGCCGCCAAACTCGCCGCCGCACGCAACGCTAACGAAATAAATTACGAATACAATAATTACACGCTACAAAAAAATCTATTCGACGAAATAACTAAAAAAATAAACGAACTCAATACAACCTTGCCCGTCGCACAAAACGAATACAATAACGCAATAAAAAACGCCGAAGAAACGGAAAAAATATTTATCGTTACAAAAAATAATTGCGAACTAAACCAAAAAAATTCTATCGCCGCACGCTCATTCGACCAAAAAATCAAAGAACTAACAACCCTAATAAAAAAATTAGAAAACGATAAAAACGAAAGAATAAAAAAAATCGCAAAACTTGAAAACGACTCAATAACGCTTAAAAAAAATCTCGAAAAAATTCTACAAGAAAATACTACGGAATTATTGCAACAAAAAATTACCGAAATCAAAAACAACATAAACGAAATTCTAAACGGAGACGATATTTCAAACCTGACAAATAAACAACAATTATTATGGTCAGAAATTAAAAACCAAGAAAATTTACTCAAATCCATCGAAAAACTAGAAACAACAAACTCCGAACAAACCGAAATCAAAAAACAAAACCTATCGCTAAACGAAACAAAAAAACAACTCGAAAACCAACACAAAGAACTCGAAGAACATAAAATACAAACCGAAAAATATATCGACGAATTACGCGAAAAAAAACAATTACTCGCAATAATCGCAAGCTTGGAAGAACACCGCTCAAAATTAGAAAACGGTAAACCCTGCCCCTTGTGCGGCGCCAAAGAACACCCTTACGCAAACAACGAAAATCAATTCCAAAAAAATATCGAAAACGAAGAAAATGAAATCAAAAACGCCGAAAAAAATATCAAAAACCTAAACCAAAAAATAAAAAATATAAACGAAAAAATTACAGCAAACAAAATTGAAAACGACAGATTAGAAACAAAATTTAACAATAACATAATCCTAATAAACGAAATCATTCAAACGCATAAATTCAAAAATATAAACGAAATCCCAAATAAAGAACTCATAAAAATCGAAATTAAAAAACTTCAAAATAACGCAGATAAAATAAAATCACAAATCGACGAAACAGAAAAATTAAACAATAAACAAAAAGAATTAAACGAAAAATTACAAAAATCAAACGACGCAAATCTCGAATTACAAAAATTACAAGCCTTGATCAAAGAAATAAATTCAGAAAATAAAAATACCGAAAACGAAATTATCGTAACAAAAAATGAATTGGAAAAACAAAAAGAAGAACGAATAAAAATTTTCGGCGACGAAAATCCAGACGAAAGCGATAAAAAATTCGACGCCTTGCTAAAAAACGCAACAAAAAATTTCAACGAAAATAATAAAATCGCACAAAATAAAAAAAACGAACTCAATAATATCGCCAAACAACTCGAAAACGCAACAAACGAAAAAAATAAACGTTACGCCGAATTTATTAACGCAAAAAATATCTTTGAACAACGCCGAAACGAAAAAGAATTCAAAACGGAAACAGACTTCTTGTCCGCAAAATTAGAAACGGATATATTTAACGAATTACAAAAAAAAGAAAATAAACTCAAAGAAGAACAGATTAAATTAAACTCGTTACTAGACGAAAATACAAAAAAACTCAACGAAATACAAGAATCCGAAATCGCAAAAACGAATATTCGTAACGAAAAAGATATAGAGTTATTACAAAAGGAAAAAGAAGAACTCGACTTAAAAATCAAAGATAATTCCGAGCAAGTCGGCGGCTTGAAAGAAAAACTTAACTCAAACGAAAACAAAAACGAAGAATATAAAATCAGACAAAAAGAATTTGAATTAGTCCAGCAAGATTATAATCTCTGGTTCAAATTGAACGAGTTAATCGGGTCGCAAACCGGCGCAAAATATAGCAAAATCGTACAAAAAATGACCTTCCAATCTCTCATAAATTACGCTAATCAACAACTCGCAAAAATTACCGACCGTTACCGTTTAGTTCAAGTAAACGCCAAAAATAACGAAAAATCAACCGGCGCCGATCTCGCTTTTAATATTATCGACGACTATCAAGGCGGTATAATTCGCACGGTAAAAAATTTATCAGGCGGTGAAAGTTTTTTGGTTAGTCTTTCGTTAGCGTTGGGATTATCGTCGATGGTGAGCGAGCGGATAAGGGTTGATTCGTTATTTCTGGACGAAGGTTTTGGGACGCTTGACGAGCGGACGTTAGACACAGTTTTAAGCGTGCTAGAAGGCTTGCGACAAACAGGCAAACAAATCGGTATCATCTCCCACGTCCCGCTAATACGACAAAGAATTACATCACAAATCCGCGTCTTGCCAAACGGAAACGGAAGAAGCAGAATCGAAATCGCACTAGAAGAATAAAACAAAAAAATACAGAATACAGAATTAAAGATTATTTTAGGGACAAGTGGGTCAGATTGAAGGATCGCAGGCGAAACGCCTGCATTTCAGGATCGCGGGCGTCTCGCCAGTGTTCCTTCAGGTTCGCAGGCGGAACGCCTGCAAAAAAAGGAATGCAGGCGTTAAAGGATCGCACTCGCCGCCGGATCGCGGGCGTCTCGCCTGCATGCGGTTGTACTCAACCGCTAATGAGCGAGGTTATATCTCAACAGGCTTTTTGTTTGCCTATCGGCAAAGTGCAGGCGGGACGCCCGCGATCCGTTGGTCTGTGGATCGCTTTAAAAGCAATCCACAGATTACGCAGATTAGAAAGACTTTTTTAGGGACAAGTGGGACAGTGTTGTCTGATCTTTGATTTTTATACTAATCACACAAATCATAGTTCAGACAACTTGCAGCCGAGATGTGGCTGTGTTCCTTCTTTAATTCCGCATTCTTTATTTATCCGATTCCGCATGATTTTTTTATTCTTGTTAGTACTTCTTCGGCTTTTTTTTGGGCTTTTTTTGCGCCGTCTGCTAGAATTTTTTTTACGTAATCGGGTTTAGCTAGTAATTCTTCGCGTTTTTTTCTTGCTGTTGCGAAAAAAGTTTCCGCTAATGTTACCAATTCTTTTTTAATTTCGCCGTAACCGAATCCGCCGCGTCTGTACCGTTCCGCTAATGTCATTGTCTGCTCCGGCGTTGCAAACAACGAGTATAATTGAAACAAGTGATCGCCTTCGGGTTCTTTGGGCGATTCTATTGGGCGGCTGTCTGTTGTTATGCCCATAATTTTTTTCTTTTGCAATTTTAAGTCCTCAAAAACCTCGACTGAATTGCCATAACTTTTTGACATTTTTCCGCCGTCAAGTCCGGGAACTTTTGCCGTATCTTTGACAATATACGCTTCAGGAATAACAAACGCGTCGCCGAAAGAACTATTAAACGAACCGGCAATATCGCGGCACACTTCGACGTGTTGTTTTTGATCTTCGCCGACGGGAACGAGATTTGAATCGTAAAGTAAAATATCCGCAGCCATCAATACAGGATACGTAAATAATCCCGCATCCGCCGATAATCCTTTTGATTTCTTATCCTTGTAAGCATGACAACGTTCCAATAATCCCATCGGCGTCGTCGTCATTAAAATCCAACATAACTCCGATACCGCCGAAATATCTGATTGCACAAAAAGAGTCGCACGCTCCGGATCAAGACCAAGCGAAAGCAAATCAATCGCCGCATCAAAAGTATTACGCGCCAATAAATCACGATCCCGTATCGTCGTCAACGCATGAAGATTCGCAATAAAATAGAACGCCGTATCTTGACCGTTCTGAAGATCAATATATTGGCGTATAGCGCCAAAATAATTACCCCAATGAAATCGACCCGTAGGTTGTATCCCCGATAATATTCGCATCATATAAATTTATAAAATTGGTTGATTATGAAATAACGCCGCTAAATTTCCGTAAACGATTATTTTTTATCGTTTGCGTTTTTATTGCGTTTACATTTTTCTTGTAAAATTTTTACGCCTACGCAGCTCCAAATTATTACCGCAATACACAATAATATTAGCAAAATAATGTTTATGATTTTCGTAACGTTATTTATTTTATCTTGAACGTTGTTATTGCATTTTGTCTTATCTGTTGTTGTTTTTTTGTTGCGTTTATTTGTGGTCGGCGTAGGTTTTGCTTGCGGTTGCGGTTGCGGTATTGAAGCGTTTGCAATTGCGGCGGGAACGATTTTTTCGCCGTCCCATTTTAATTCGCCTTCTGCCGGTCGGTCGCGATCAAGACGCCAATTAACCGGCGTGTCTGGTTTCAAAAAACTTATTCCTTTGGGTGAAAATAAATCTGCCGCCAGCGGCTCGTTGAGTGAAATAACTTTTATTGTCGCTTCGTAATTCTGCGTGATTTTTTTATTCATTCTTTGCTTATACTTTAATTTTGTCGGGAACCAAATTGAGTTTTTAAATTTTTCAGTTTTCGACTCCAATCTTTCAACTTGTAGAAGTTTTCTATCTCCCGCTTCACGCTGCAAACAACGTTCAACACAAATAACGCGACTAACATCTGATTTGTCAACCCAAACTGAACGAACCCAAAGAACATCATTATTTTCGCGAAATTTTACATCTACACGCCAACAATCAATATCCAAAATCGACTCGCTATAAACGCGCGGAGTTGCCTCATATTTATCCGATTTCAAATCATAAAATTCAAGCGGATTCCAATACGGCGAGTCTGATATTGTTCCTGGCAAATAACCGATCCAATTAATATATTTTGTTGCTCTTGCAGAAATTTTCGGATTATTATTATTATTATTATTATTTTCAAGGTTTTCAAATGTTAACGCATTGTACGATCCTATGCCGCTGCCGTAACCGCCGGAATTTATTACATTATTATAATAAAAGCCGGTTTTTTTAGAATGATCAACACACACAACAAGGTTGTTGTCATCAGTATTTAATCGTATTTTTGAACCGTCGAAATAAATTTTATCTTTTCCAAAATAAGCGTCTGTTTCATCGTCGTTGTCCTTATCGCTATAATACGAGGCTACATCAATTTCGCCGGACTGTATTGATTGCCGCGATTTTATAATACTTGAAAAAATATCATCCGCCGAAGGCGCCGATTCCTCACAAATAGAAATCCCACAATTGACAACCGAAAAACAAAAAACAAAAAATATTCTAATCTCTCTAAACATCGTAACTCTCCTTAAAATCGTACTCAAATCTCAATAATTCAAATGCGCAAAAACCTGAAATTGTCAAAAAAACACGATAAACTATTCACACTTTAAAATGCGTTTTCAATTTGATTTTTTGTAACGATAATTTGTAACCGTTCACGGAAATTTATTTAGCCATTCTGGAGGGACAAGTGGGACAATTTTTTTTGTAACAATAAATATTTGTCCCGTTAGGGACAACATGTTGGTAGAAAAAAATGATACGAATCTTTAGCGTCCCGTTAAGGACGCAATGACGGTTAAGGTTGTATTGACATGTTGTCCCTAGCGGGACAAATATATTTTTGACCTTGCTTTTCTACCAACATGTTGTCCCTAATGGGACAGATGAGACAAACGATTTTTTGTAACAAAAAATAGGGAAGGAACGCGGGCGTCTCGCCTGCTATTTGCCGCAAGGCAAACCAAAAGGCGGTTGCGATTTCAATCTCGCTCATTAGCGGTTGAGTACAACCGCTTGCAGGCGAGACGCCCGCGATCCTGGGATGCAGGCGTTCCGCCTACGAATCTGAATAAACACAGGCGGGACACTTGCGATCCTGAAAAGCAGGCGAGACCACCGGATCGCGGGCGTCTCGCCTGCACTTTGCCGCAAGGCAAACAAAAAGTCTGTTGCGATCTAAACCTCGCTCATTAGCGGTTGAGTACAACCGCTTGCAGGCGGGATGTCTGCGTTCATTCCTGACGATTTTTCGTAACAAAAAACTGGTCTCTAGTTTTCTAAAAAACTAATCGCTATCCTAAAACCCCTAAAATTTATCGCTTAAATTTTCGTGAACTGCTACCGAAAATTTAAGTACGAACAGTTTAAAAAATACCAGTTGCAAATTATCATAATTAACGCCGCAATACTAAACAAAAAACATAACGATATATTACATAAATTAAAATTTGATTCCAATTCGGTATTCGGAAATTTTACAATTTTGCCGTCTAAATTTGTTGCGTCAATTTGCGATTCGTCCGCTATAATATTTCCAAACTTTTGGCTAAAATCCAAATTACACGCTAAACGCTTTATCAAACGATTCGATGTATCCGTCAATCTAACTTTTGAATCTAAATTTAAATCTGAATTTGAGTTTGCAGTATCGGCGTTGACTTCAAAAAATTCATAAATTCCCGCCTGCGTAAGTTTGCCGACATACGCCGTTCCCGCTTCCGAATTTGCGTCGCGATAAATAGGTAAAATTTTTGTTCCGCCATTCGGTAATCGCATCTTTACAAAATTCCCCACAACGCCAAACCTCAAATTTACAGATTCTCCCACAACATAACTCCGCCCCACGCCATCGCCAACACCACGAAAATAATTCAACGCATTGCTAACCAAAATAGGAAACGACGACCGAAACACAAAATCACCCCACAAAATATCCGGCATAAAAACCAAAATTCGAGATTCCAACACGTCGCCAAAATCACTAATTTTTTCAACCTCGTCATTTTTTTCAACCTCGTCAACATTGGTAACTTTGTCAACTTTATTAACTTTATTAACTTTATCAACATCAACAATATTATTAAAATCAACAACAACATTGTCCAAATTGTCGTCGTCGGATAAATTTAAATTACCGTCTAGTTCAATAGATTTATTTTTGTTACGAAAATTCCACAACAAATAAACCGGCTCGCCCGCCGCCGTCGCTAACAAAATTTTCGGCTCGCCGCTGCCGCCCAAATTACGCAACTTTAACTTGCGAACCCCGCCAACCTCAACACCCTCCAAACGCAAAAACTTCACCAACTCCGAATCCTTCAACTCAAACCCAATCATCGACGTTGAATAGTCCGTAGTTGTCGTTGTTGCCGTTTTTTCTGCTGTTGCTTTTGTTGTTGTTGTTGATAATAAATCGCCTACCGCAAATAAATCGCAATCATTGCGCGGATCAAAAATCATCACCTTGCCAATCGGTAACTTCGGCGGTACCGTCTTGTTTATAACAATCGCCGAATCAGACGGAATAATATTAGGCGCTGTTGTAACTCGTTCAAAACTAACGTTTCGATGCGATTGCGCTAAATACGATTTCAAAGCGCTAATCAGAAAAAAATTGTCCTCTCCATAATATAAAATACGCCGCAACACCGGCGGCGGCAAAATCGCATACGCAATATTGTCCGCCTCAAAAAAATCCCCGCCGTCAACCTCAACTTCTCCCCGAATAACTAAACCAACCTCGCCCCCAACTTTGTCATTAACATTAACATTAACATTAACATTAACGTCATTAACTCCGCCGCTAACATTTTTACCGCCGTTAGTGTTTTTGTTGCTGTTTTCGTTGATGTTATTGTTTTCGTTGATGTTGTTCTTGTTGTTGCGTCTGGTAATTTTTGCATCAATAATTTCATTCGGTACAATTTCGCCTTTGATAAAAAATTGTTTTACTTCGTCTGGTTGCAATAAAATTGAGATTACCTCCGTAATTCTGTCATCGACAAATATCCGTAACCGCCCGCTAACAACATCGCCGCTAAAATTACTTAACTCAACGAATAATTCATAACGCGATAAATCTACATACGTCAACCGCGTTTGAAAATGCGTTATTGCAACATTTCTGTACGCCCCCACAATATTACGTCCAAACAGACAATACTCAATATTCGGCTCATAATTTTTTTCTTGCGATTTTTTTTCTTGCAAATTTTTCTCTTGCAATTCCGTCTGCGTTATTTTTTTTTCGTTCAAACGGCGCCGCAACATTGCGCCGGACGTTAAAACAAGAATCCGCGAATCTGTAAAATTATCGGAGTCGTCTGAATTATCAGACTTATTCGACTTATCAGAATCAATAACGTTATTATTATGTTGACTTGAATTATTGTACGAAAAATCGTCTTCTTTTATTAACGTTTTGGCAAGTTTGATCGCATTGTTCAAATTTGCTTGAATATTTGTGTTTTTGATTGTTGCGATTTTTTGTTTTAATTTATTTTTATCGTCCGTAAAATTAGTCAGAATAGAGACGTCGGTTAAGTTATTCGGATCGTTGTTTGTTGTGCAAATTATCGCAATTCTGTAATTTGCCGGAATTGAATTTATAAACTTGCGCAACTGTTCGAGCGCTTCATCAAATAGAGTTTTGCCGGAGTTGTTTTTGATATTCATATTTGCCGAGTTGTCGAAAACTACAACCGTATTTCGTCGTTTGACGGCGCCGAAATAAACCGGATCCGAAGCGGCAATAACTAAAAATATTACAAAAAATAAACTCAATAAAAAAGATAAAAAATAAAATAAACGACGCACGGAGAAATTTTGATTATTACGCCGTTTTAGAACTTCAATCCAGAAAATATTTGTTGTTACGATTACGCGCCGCGCCCGCAATTTCAGAAAATATATCAGAAAAACCGGAATCAAAAAAATCAAAAACCATAACGCCGCAGGATTACGTAACTCTAAAAACGCCGCTAACATTTTTTATTAAAATTAGTAAAAAATTCGGAACTCGGAATAAAGAAAAAACGTAACCGTTCACGGAAGTTTAAGCGATAGATTTTAGGGGGTAAGGAGCAGGGGATAGGGGGTAGCGGGACAATTTTCGTAACAATAAATATTTGTCCCGCTAGGGACAACATGTTGGTAGAAAAAAATGATACGATTTTTAGCGTCCCGTTAAGGACGCAATGACAATTAAGGTTGTATTTGCATGTTATCACCAGCGGGACAGATGGGACAAATATTTATTTTGACCACCAATTATTTCCTATTGTTTTTGCTAATTGTCCGTGTATTGCGTCTATTTTGTTGTCTAGTTTTGCGTTTTGTATTGTGTTGAATGGATTTATTTCGACGCCGCCGCATGCTACGACATTTTTTGCGATTATTGATTTTACGGTTACGAATTTTGGTTCGGGCAATTGCGGCGTTTTCAAGCGTTGTTCTTCCATTATTGTTTTAATGTCGCATTTTGATTTATTTATCAAGTCTTCTCTTAAGATTAGCGCAACAACCATCGCCAGTCCCATACAATTTTTTAGTTCGCCAAATACGGGATCAATCCGCGACAAGGAATTATATTGTTCGTCCATTTTTTTACACCATCTTACCGCAGTTTGATCAATTTTGCCGCTTGCTAATCTTGAGTTACTTCTTGCGTCGATATATTGGTCTTCCGTTTTTGCAATAACTTTAACTTCCGGCAACTTCCACGTCAACTTTAATGAGTCGTGATAAATTTCGCCGTAATCTGCGGCTAACCAAAATCGCGGGTTAATTTGTCGCGGACTACCTGACAATAAACTCACGTAACTTGGCAACCCTCGCAATCCTGATTGAATATGCCCTAGTCCGATTTGTTTCATTTTGAAATCAGACGCAAATAAGATTTTCGCAAGCCGGCTTGTTGTTTCAACTCCATTTATTACAACAACGTCGTTACCGCCCGCCTTCTCCAATTCATGCGCATACGCTTTCGCATTTCTCATCGACGGAGCGCCGAATTTATTTTTTACCGCATTCATTCGCGCTATCGATTCCGGCGTCGGATCAATTGAACAAGTAATAGTCGAGTGAACATCCTTGTTATGCCACGTTCTAAAAAGCACAACCAAATCCTCTAACCGCAAAACAGGTCGCCCCGTAATATTGCCTACAACATAACCCGAAGCGTCTATCTTCCAAGCCTCAGACGGACCTACAAGCAAAATATCATTTTCCTCCGGCGCCAACACGACATAATAAACCGCCGTCAAACCGCCAAGATAACGAATCGTATCAGGTAAAAAATTACCGTTGTCAATCGTTTCTCTAATCGCTTGATCAATTTTTTTCAACGATATTTTGCGAATAGGCGCTTGTTGCGACAAGTCGTCGGGTATCCTTTCAAAAGTACGCCGCATTTCCTTGCTGACGTTTTCCATCACATTGCGCGGCGCAATCTTACAAATTTTATTAACGTCGATTTCTACGCCGCCAAGCACCGAACTGCCATAAGTCATAGGAACAAACGTACTGCCGCCACCGCCTGGATTAACTTGCGACAACACGGTATCAACCGAAATAAATATCGCAGCAACAAAAATTACGCAAAAATAAACTAACGACAAACGCCTATAAATCGTCATCTCAAATCTCCTGTTTTAAAATGTTTCGCACTCGAATTTGCGACTATTGCAGCAATGATTATTGGGCATAAATCAAACCCGCAATTCTTAAACCGCACGCAAAATTCCGCCGCCGCTTTAAGCGTCGCCAAAATTTCAAGTACAATCCGTATTCCGCTAAAATTCAAATACAATCCGTATGATAAGTTAAACGGGCAAACAAATACGCGCTAAACACAAGCCCAAAACTTGCCGCCCAAATTCAAACACAATAAACGCCGCTGAATTTACACACAAACTTGTAAACGTAAATCATTGCGTGAAAATTCATATTCAATCTGTAACCGTTCACGAAAATTTAAACGCTAGGTTGATATGGAGTAGTTTTTTGTAATTATTCAGCAAAGATAATTATTTTTTGTAACGATA
>JAISLW010000286.1 GCA_031277105.1 Planctomycetaceae bacterium
GATACGAATTTTTAGCGTCCCGTTAAGGACGCAATAAAGATTAAGGTTGTATTGGCATGTTGTCCCTAGCGGGACAAATATATTTTTGACCTTACTTTTCTACCAACATGTTGTCCCTAGCGGGACAGAAATGAATTTTTAGAGAATTAAACCTTTCTTATCAGCGGTTGAGAGCAAAACCTCTCTCATTAGCGGTTGAGTACAACCGCATGCAGGCGAGACGCCCGCGATCCTGGGATGCAGGCGTTCCGCCTGCGAATCTGACGAAACACCAGGCGAAATGTTTGCGATCCCGAAATACAGGCGTTTCGCCTGCGATACTACAGACAATTTTTGTAACAAAAAATCTGCGCAATTTGTGGATAATTTTTTTTGTCCACAGATTACACAGATTAGAAAGATTATTTTTAAACGACCACAACCGTCTCGAATGCTAGCATTCGAGACGGTTGCGATTTTTGCTTTAACTTTAAGATTTTTATTTTACTTCAAATTCGGCGTCGATAGCGTCGTCGTCTTTTGATTTTGCGTTTGCGTTGTCGGCGTTGTCTGTTGCGGTTTTTGCGGCGTTGTTCGTGGCTGCTTCATACATTGCCTTGCTCATTGCGTGCGATGCACTTTCCAGTTGCTCAGTCGCCGATTTTATTTCAGTTAAATTGTCAGTTGCAATAGCGGCTTTCGTTTTTCCAATAGCGGCGTTAATTGCGTCTTTGTCAGACTGATTCAAAGTTGCATCGTTCTCCTTCAACAATTTCTCTAACTGGAAACACATTGATTCAGCGTTATTTTTTGCTTCGACTAATTCGCGTTTCTGTTTATCTTCAGCCGCATGTTCCTCCGCGTCCTTCCTCATTTTTTCGATTTCAGTTTCCGATAAACCAGAGGATTGCTCGATTCTTACTTTCGTTTCCTTCTTCGTTCCCAAATCTTTCGCCGAAACATTCAAGATACCATTCGCATCAATATCAAACGAAACTTCGATCTGCGGCACCCCTCTCGGCGCCGGCGGCAAACCTTCCAGATTAAATTGACCTAACAACCTATTATGCGCCGCAATTTCACGCTCGCCTTGAAATACTTTGATCGTTACGGCAGTTTGATTGTCATCGGCGGTGCTAAATACTTGCTTTTTCTCAGTTGGAATCGTCGTATTCCGCTCTACTAATTTTGTCATAATACCGCCCAAAGTCTCAATCCCCAGACTCAACGGCGTTACGTCTAACAACAACACGTCGCGTACTTCACCGGCTAAAACGCCGCCTTGTATCGCCGCGCCTACCGCAACAACTTCATCAGGATTTACGCCCTTATGCGGCTCCTTCCCGAAAATAGCACGAACCATATCCTGCACCTTCGGAATACGCGTTGAACCGCCTACAAGCACGACCTCGTTTATATCCGACGGCGATAACTTCGCATCCTTCAACGCTTGCAAGACGGGACCGCGACAACGTTCAACAAGATGATCCGTAAGTTGCTCGAATTTTGAACGCGTGAGTTTATTTTGCAAATGCTTCGGACCATTTTGATCCGCAGTAATAAACGGTAAATTTATGTCCGTCGATTGCGCCGAGCTAAGTTCCCGCTTCGCCTTCTCACATGCTTCTTGCAACCTCTGCAACGCCATCGCATCTTTGCGTAAATCGATTCCATGTTCCGATTTGAATTGTTCCGCTACATAATTTATCAACACTTCGTCAAAATCATCGCCCCCAAGATGCGTGTCGCCATTGGTACTCAAAACTTGAAAAACTCCATCGGCAACCTCCAAACAAGATACGTCAAACGTACCGCCGCCCAAATCAAACACTACAATTTTTTGATTAACATTCTTGTCTAACCCGTATGCAAGCGACGCCGCCGTCGGCTCGTTTATTATTCTCGCAACTTCCAAACCCGCAATCTGCCCCGCATCTTTTGTCGCCTGACGTTGCGCATCGTTAAAATAAGCCGGCACCGTAATCACAGCCTTAGTAACACGATGCCCAAGATACGCCTCCGCCGCCTCCTTCAACTTCCGCAACGTCATCGCCGAAATCTCCGGCGGCGTATGCTGCTTGCCGTCTATCTCAACCTTAACATACTCGTCGGCGCTGCCCACAACTTTATACGGCGCCATCTTCTCTTCCGCCGCAACCTCGCTATGACGCCGCCCCATAAAACGCTTAATCGACGCCACCGTCCGCGTCGGATTAGTAACCGATTGACGCCGCGCAGGCTCGCCAACAAGATACTCGTTGCCGTCCGTAAAAGCCACAACGCTAGGAGTAAGTCTGTTACCCTCCGCATTCGGAATAACCTTGTACTCTTTACCCTCCATAACCGCAACAACAGAATTAGTCGTACCAAGATCAATTCCAATAATTTTTTCACCTAAAGCCATTTGATTTATCCTCTCTTTTTATTTTTTTAATTTTTTAAATTGTTACACTTAAAATTTGCGTTTACCGCCGCCGGCTCGCCTATACGGAAAACCGGAACAAACATACATCAAACAAAACCAGTTACTACAAATTAGTATTAACGTTTAACCTACTTTTGCAATTTATATGCCAAATAAGTTAGGACAAATCTTTATTTATAACATATTCAAAATAAACAAATTACGCCAAATGAAAAACTCTAATCCGTCTGCCAATTTGACAGTTAGAATTTTAACCCCAAAATAAACGCAATATTTAGAAAATACGCACGGTAATTTTCAATTCAGTTTACGTTTTGATCAAATATACAGTTATAACGTATTACAAAATATACGTAATTTACGGACAAAAAAATGATATAAGAAAAAAATGTTTTCTTTAAGAGTTAATTTTACCGATTCCGATTAAAGCGTACTTATGAGTGAAATTTTCCATTATGAAATTTTAATTTTTTTTGTCGATAATTATGTTTACGGTACAACAGATTAACCGTTTTATTTTGTCTGAATATCCGCGAAAATTTCGTGCGTTGGACGTATTGCCGCTTGACGTTGCGAATTTTGTTGATTCTGGCAAGGATGCTTCTAGTTATGTTTTATCGCTTGATAATTGTCGTCATTGGCAGGTTACGACGCGTGTTGGTTTATACTGTTTGCGTCGTTGGGGCAACGGAATGCCGGGCAAGAATCAATTGCAATTTATTCAAGCGGTACTTTGGCAAGCCGAATGCGAAGGCATAGAATTTATACCTCTTCCGGTTGAGGCGAGTGATCATCGTGGTTTTGTGGCTTTTGACGGTTCTTATTGGGAGCTTTTGCCTTGGGTTGGCGGTTTTGAGGAGCCGCCTCCGATACGGACGATAGGTTTTGAGGAAGAATTTTCGGGCGACGTTTCTGTTACGGTCGAGCAATATGAGGACATGGCAATTCAACCGTATCGTATTGTATCGGCAATGACTTCGTTGGCACAATTTCATGTCGCGGTTTCAACATTTCCGATAGCGGATTCTCCGGTCGGTAATTCGTCAAGGGTTAAGAACATGCTTTTGAGATGGCGCAGCTGGGTCGATGGAGGTTTTGATTCGCTTTATCGTGCGATAAGGGATAAGTGGAGTGATTCGGCTTCGGAGTTATTGATAAATTTTGCGGAAACAGGTTTAAGATTTCAGAACAATGCGGTAATGTATTCGGGTCAAATGTTATCTAATCTTTGGCGTTCGTCTCGTTTGGCGGTTCAAGTTCAGCCGGTGATTGGCAATTGTTGTTTGCGGCATTTGCGTTTTGATTATAACGGCGTTAGTGGAATGATTGATTTTAAGTTGGTAAGTGTAGATTCTGTAGTGTTGGATGTTGCGTCGTTGTTGGGATCGATGGCTAATCCTAATACGGAAGGTTGGAATTTAGGATTGCGGGCGTATCAAAGGATAAGACGACTTGACGATTATGAAATTTTTATGTTGGATTCGCTTTATCATTCAATAATTTTAATAGAAGGTCTAGGGTATCTATCCGACTTCTTTTTACTAGGCAAGCCAATGAACGAATACCAAATTGACAAAATCACAAACAGACTAGAATACTGGAACCTAAGAATGGAAACAGAAAACTATAACAGAAACTCGGCATAATATTACGACTCGTAGTTGGATTTTATCGAATATAATATAGGGCGCCTCTAAAATTCATTGGTCAAGTGCAAGCGAAATTATCGCGCGGGAGTGCATTTATTTTGTCATTTTGCGCGATAAAATGGCTTGCATTTATTGTTACAAAAAATATTATACGTATAATCTGTGTAATTTGTGGATTCCCTTAATTTCGATAATTTTTTTTTACAAAACGTAAAATGAAACTTTACGCATTCATTACGCCGGAGATGCCGAAAAACAACGGCTATCTCAAAATCGGCGAAACAAACGACAATGTTGACAAACGAATCAAAGAACAAGGTCATACGTTAAATACAAAAATCGTCAAAGTCTGGCAAGACGCTATTCTTACCGACCGCTCGCATATTGATAAACGTATCCATCAATACCTACGCGACAAAGGTTTTCATAACCAAATATTTCAAGACACGGGCGAATTTACCGAACTAATTAAATGCAGCATCGACAATCTTGAAAAGGCTTTTGAAGTCGTTAAACAACAAATTGACAACGAAGAAAAGCAACGTCAGGAACTTTGCGATAAGTTTTATCTCGAACTTCGCAATTGGTATTTTTGGACGACCGAAAAGTCTAGGAATCCTGATTATTCGTTGCGGCTGATTATTCGTTTATTGCTCTGTTTCTTTTTGCAAGACAAGGGACTCGTTCCAAAAGAATTATTTGACGAAAATTTTATTAACAAAAATTTGAAATCTGGAGAAGAATATCGATATTACAACGCAATTTTACGCAATCTGTTTTTTAATTGTCTCAATACGCCAATCAAAGAACGCACCGAATTTGATCACAAAAAACTCATCAAAAATATTCGCAACATAAAAGATCAATTCAACAAAGTCCCGTTTCTCAACGGCGGTTTATTCTACGAAATTGAAGGCGACGAATTTCCGTTGAGCAATGATTATTTCTTTTCCGAATTACAGACAAGACATATTTTAGAACTTGACGGCGATTATAAAGTCGCCGGAATTATTAGGATTTTATCGCAATATAAATATAAATTATCGGTTGACGATTTAGTTGATTCCGAATATGCGCAAACTGTCGATCCGGAATTTATCGGCAAGGTGTTTGAAAGTTTGCTAGCGTGTATTGACGCAGATTCCAAAGAAAATCGACGCAAAACAACCGGAAGCTTTTATACGCCGCGCGAAATCGTAGATTACATGGTCAACGAAGCGCTGGACTCATATTTACAAAATTATTCACAAAATAATTTGCAAAACGATTCAAAAGATAATTTAAAAAACGATTCAAACAACGATTCAAAAAAAGATTTGCAAAACGATTCTCCAAACGATTCTCCAAACGATTCCGCTTTATTGCAATGCAAGATACTCGATCCGGCTTGCGGTTCGGGGGCGTTTACTTGCGGCGTGATGAACGAAATTATGAGACGAATTGATCCAGATAAAAAACTTACACAACAAGAACGTTATCATAAAAAATTAGAAATCTTACAAAAAGTAATCTATTGCGTCGACATCCAATCAATGGCAGTACAAATTTCATCGTTGCGATTTTTCTTGTCGCTAATTCAAGAAATTGTCCCCGATAAGAAAAAAGATAATTACGGCGTCGAACCCTTGCCCAATCTCGAAACAAAATTTATTTGCGCCGACGCATTGATTAGTTTGAAGAAAGAAAAAAATACGCAATTGAATTTAGAATTTACAATAGTCAAAGCGACTATTGAACAATTACTACTGACGCGTCAACAACATCTGATCGCATGCAATCCGCAAGAAAAAGAACGACTGCAAAAATACGACGAGGCGCTGCGGAAAACGTTGAGTATCGCAATGGAAGAAGCGGGCGATTTGTCGCATGAAACGGTAGAGTTATTGTTAAAATGGAATCCTTACGATCAAACAAAACAATCGCCGTTTTTTGATCCGCAATGGATGTTTGGCGTTGCCGATAATTTTGATATAGTGCTTGGCAATCCTCCTTATGTTGAGGCGAAGAAGTTGAAACGCGTTGCGGCGGCGTTAAAAAATAATTTTTCGGTTTACTCTGGAACGGCTGATTTAAGCGTCTATTTTATTGAACGCGGTTTGACGCTTTGCAAAGAAGACGGTCTGCTGATGTTGATTACGACCAATAAATTTTTTAATACGGGTTACGGCAAACCAGTCCGCAAGTTGCTATTGCAAAATCAAATTTATTCTATCGTTAATTTTGAACAAGTTGAAGTTTTTGAAAATGTTCTTGTTTCCAGCGTTATTTTAGGGATCCGCAAACAACCGCCTAACAACGATAAATTTACTTATCGCAAATTTTATAAATTGAAAGCAAACGAATTCAAAACGTTGTTTACGCCTAAATCAAAATTGAAATTCGGCTCGTACCGACAACATCTATTGACCGAAAACGA
>JAISLW010000382.1 GCA_031277105.1 Planctomycetaceae bacterium
TTTGCGTAATCATTTTAAACTATTCGTACTTGAGTTTGCGTTTACCTTCGCCTGCCTAGCTTTCGGACGGCAGGCTTTGACGCTTTTAAATCGCTGAATTTCAAGTACGAGCAGTATAGACATTGTGAAGTATTAAAATTTATTGATAATTTAAACCGTAATGCGGCGTTTCGGCACGGTGTTTGATTTTTTTAGCCGCCTACCTGGACAAATGAATTTTTAGAGATACCCTTTTGTTTTGTGTTTTTTGGGGTAGTTATTATGTTGTATTCAATTTCGCCTGTTTTATGGGAATCGAAATTTTTTGCGTTCCCGATTGGTAGGTTGGAGCTTCCTGCGAATTATTCGCTTGATGAGCTTGAGTCGGTATTACAATTTAGTCGTAACCGTTTTCGTTTGGTTTGTATTTCGCTTGAAGGTAACGGCGTTGAGACGATTCCATTGAGCGCCGCCGAATGCGTTTGTTTTGATCGTCGTTTACGTTTTGCGAAATTAGTTCCATATAATGTAGTCAGTCTTGACCCGCATGTTCGGGCTTACACTTCAACGTTCTGCTCAAAATGGCTCGAACAACTCGCCGTACAATCAGGTCAATTGTCCAGATTTAAACGCGATCCGGAATTGAGTTCGCATTTTGAACGTCTTTTTCTTACGTGGATAAATTACGCAGTATCGGGCGAATTCGCTGACAGTATCTGGACGTGGCGCGAAGGTAATCGACACGTCGGACTCGTTACAATACGATGCGTCAGACGACAAATAAACGAAAAAAATGAATTTGAACGCGACGGTTGTATAGAACTTCTTGCCGTTGACAGCCAATATCGCAGACGCGGAATCGGCTCGCATCTTTTTGACGCATGCGATTTCTGGTGTAGCTCGCTGTCAATGAAAAACGTTACTTTGTCAACACAACGCGAAAACGAACAAACCATCAAATTATGCGAAAAATTAGGATACAAACAAGTCGGCGAATCTACTATCTATCATTACTGGAATCCAGGATGGATATACGATACAAAACACGGCTGGATAAGTAAAGATTGACAATTTGGACAAAATTGATTTACGTTTTTTTTGCAACGGTCGGCAATTGATTCGTAATAGGACGATTTTTTTGTTTGATAATCAGAATGCATCTGTTTGTTTTTTTACTTTGACAAACGAAGCATTGGCAACCCTTTTTTGAAATGAGGAGATTAAATTATGGCTTACGCATGGACTAAAGACCTTGAGACTGGTAATTCGCTAATTGATACGCAACATCAACAATTGATCACGGCGATCAATGAATTACTTAACGCTTGTTCAAGCGGGCAAGGGAAAGATGTAATAAATAAAACGCTGGATTTTTTAGAAAATTATACGGCAAAACATTTCGGCGACGAAGAAGTCCTACAAATTAAATATCAATATCCCGATTATTTGAATCACAAGTCGTTACACGAAAATTTCAAAAAATTCGTAAAAGAACTTGCAATACAAATAAAAAAAGACGGACCTACGGCAGGACTAATTAGCAAGGTCTCATTTGGCGTCGGAGATTGGTTAATAAATCATATAAAAAAAGAAGACACAAAAGTCGCAGGACACATCAGAAGCAAAGGAAATTAGAATAATTTGTAACCGTTCACGGAAATTTTAAAGGTAGGCGATGTTTCGCCGAAACGTCGCAATGGAGTTTGTGATACCAATAAATTTTAATAATTCACAAAGCCTAAAATATATCTATTTTAAGTATATGAAGTATTAAAATTGATTGACAGTATAAACCGCATTGCGGCGTTTCGGCGAAACGCCGCCTACCAACACAAATGAATTTTTAGAGACGCCTAATTGAAATACCATTAAACCTTAACCTTTACCTTAACCTTTACCAATTTAATTATGAGAACATTAATATTACTGACAATTTTTTTGTTTCCGTTTACATTTGCGAGTGCGGCGGAAGATGATGTTTTTTTGCAAGATGAAATAGCATTACGTAAAAAAGCGCTAGAATTCGCCGAAGCAGATTTACAAAATAATAACACGGCGCCAATACGCAGTAAAAATAACGAAGGCGAAAATATAAAAAAATATATCAATCTCGCTACGGCAAAAATAAATCTTTACCAGACAACCGGAGAAAAAGATAAATTGTATAACGCTCTTAAAGACAAACTTGAATGGTCAAAAAAATTATACCAACTCATAAAAAAAGAATTCGACGCCGATAATAAAATCGGTTTGCGATACGTTAGACAAGGCGAACTTTTGGCATACGAAGCCGAATTAGAACTCGATAATGCGGAACAAAAAAAACCGGAAAATGAAATCGCATTACTTAAAAAGAAACTGGAATTTGCCGAAAAAAACGTTAAAGAAAGCGACGACTCATTATTACATAACCCCGCAATGAAAACTAACAATATAACTAATGCGCGTGAACATCTTGAACTCGCTAAAGCGAAAATCGCACTGTATCGGACAACAGACGACAAAGATAAACTAATCAACGCCCTAAACGAACAACTTGAATGGACAAAAAAAATACGCCGTCTAAACGAAATTGCGCTTGGCGAAAATACCAATAAGGCATTAACTAGGTCATTAAAAAAAACATATATGTTCAGCAATCTAGCCGTGTACGAAGCCGAAGTAGAATTGAAAAATGCAAAACAAGAAAAACCAGATAAAAACGACAATATTAATTTACTCAAAAAAAGATTGGAAGTCGCCGAAAAAAACATGAAAATAAGCAACGACGCCCTTACTAGCGGCACAGATAATATAGCCGCCATGAATGCTTTTGAACATATATTTTTGGCTGATAAGAAAAAAACTTTGTATCAAGCAACAGAAGAAAATGATAAACTAATCAACGCTATCGAAGAAAAAATTGAATGGGCAAAAAAATTACAATCAATCCAAAAAAATATAAACGAAACAAAAAAACATCCCGCAATAATACAAAACGGATTAGATGAAGTCATTATCATGGAAGCCGAATTAGAACTAAAAAAAGCAAAACAAAAAAAATTATAGACGACTCGAAAATTCAAATTATTTTTTTAAAACCGCAGAGAACACAGAGAAGAATTTTTTTTAAAAATATTTTAAATCAAAAAGTCAATTATAATATTAAATATGTTATATTGGAAATTAATATTGTTATTTGTTTTGATACCTGTTATTGAGTTAGCTGGGCTTTGGATTTTTTCGCTTATATTTAATTTCTTTTTTACCGTTTTGTTGATTATTTGTATTAGCGCATTCGGCGTATTTTTAGCAAAACGTCAAGGTACGAATTGCTGGATAGAACTTAACCGCCAACTCGACAACGGCGAAGTTCCACGACTGCCGATAATGCACGGAATGTTGATTTTAATTGCGGCAACGCTTTTGATTGTGCCAGGATTATTGAGTGATTTTTTGGGAATTTTGTTATTATTCCCATTTGTCAGAACGTTAATTATTGATCATTTTACAATGCGATTTGAAAACTACAGACAAAAAACAAAAAACGAAAACAAAACAAATGAATACGAAAATTCCAATAATTACAACAAATCAGATAACATAATCGATATTTAATAACAAAAAATTATCCCGCCCGCCCCAAAAAACGCCTGCCCAAAAAAACGCAACCGTATCAGTTACATTCGGAACGCATAAATTCCGCGTGTAGCCGATACGGTTGCGATCCTTCTTTCGATTCCTAATTCAATTACAGGTAATTTCTAATAACCAGTTTTTATTTATTAAGCGCTGAGAACACAGAGTTCACAGAGAATAATTTTTTGTAACCGTTCACGGAAAGTTAAGCGCTAGATTTTAGGGGATAGTGAGTAGGGCGTATCTGGACAATTTTCGTAACAATAAATCTAGCGCCTACACCATATCTCCTAAAATTCTATGCTTCTAAAATCTCGTGAACGGTTACGAATTTTTAAAGATATTCATCTGTGTTCTCTGTGGTTAATAAAAATAAATTTGTGGTTTTTAGAAGCTCCCTACAATTTTCTCCCATCATTTTCAGACGGCAAAATACCGGCGTATTCTCCATTCTCATCATCGTCGCCTTCGCCTTCTTCATCGTCGCCTTCGCCTTCTTCTTCGTCGCCTTCGCCTTCTTCATCGTCGCCTTCGCCTTCTTCATCGTCGCCTTCGCCTTCTTCGTCGTCGCCTTCGCCTTCTTCATCATCGCCTTCGCCTTCTTCGTCGTCGCCTTCGCCTTCTTCGTCGTCGCCTTCGCCTTCTTCATCGTCGCCTTCGCTGTCGTCGTCTTCCTCGTCGTCTTCTTCGATTATTGTTAATTCTCTAATATAATATACTACGTTAGACTCATATTTTTGATTGTCTGATTTGTCTATAACGACAAACGGAATATTCGGCAAGCCGCCATTGGCGCTTAATTCATTTATAGTCCAAGAAGCACTTGCGGTTGCAAGAGAGCCGTCCGCCTTTTTAGTATATTTTGTAACATCAACACGACTATATACCATTGATACAGGCAATTGATCACGAGTAAGAGCACGAATACGAATCCAATAAGCGCTCGTCCCAACATGAACTGAAACATTACGCAACTTTGTTTTTGCGGATTCCGCGCTGGTAAAATAAGTCGCATTGCCCAACCAAAATAACGAATAAGTATAAGTCGGCGCAGCCGCTTTACACTCAAAGCAACAATAGCCCAAAATCAACAAAATACATACCGCCAGTAATTTAATTTTTCTGTACATTTTCATCTCCAATTGTTTTAAGTTTAAAAAAGACTACGCAACCAAAAAACGTAATCTATTATTTGTCATTATAGTTTTTGAAATTACACTAGTCAAATAAATTGACAAAATAAAGATACGCATCTCTAAAAATTCATTTGTCCAGGTAAACGGCGTTTCGGTAAAACGCCGCCTACCTTGAGCAAATGAATTTTGAAATGTGCAAATGAAATTTTAAAGAATAACAAAGATACTAATTTGCAACTTGTCGAACATTCTAATTACCCTTCTAATTACCCTTTGACCTGTTTATCTCGTAGATAATCGATCTTTTTTCAATTCGGAATACTGAATGCGGAACTTGGAATTAAAGATTTTGATTTCAAATTTAAAATAATAATTCTTTTAATCCGTGTAATCTGTGGATCGTTTTTGAGGGACAAGTGGGATAATTTTTTTATAACAAAAAACTTTTTCTCTAAATCATAATCATCTAATTTTTAGAAAACTATCCCCTAAACATCTACACTTTATCCCCTAAAACTTGTCGGTTAAATTTTCGTGAACGGTTACAATTTTCGTTTACCATCGCATGACTAATTTTCTACCGGCTAGCTTTTACGCTTTTACATTGATGAATTTCAATTACGAGCAATATAACTTAATCACTATAACTTAATCACGTTTATTATTTTTTTTCAATCTTAAACGCCTTGCGGCAATAATGCCGCCGCCTAAAAGTAAAATTAACATACTTGCCGGTTCCGGCGTTGCCGCAATAGTTGGCGTTAAATTTGTCATAATAACGACCATATCGTTATAATCGAAATCCGCCGTTGTCCCCCACCATTGCCAAGACGGTAAATCTTCCCAAGCAAACATGTAAACCGACGTGAAACTCTCATCCATTTTTGCATTGTACAAATCAGTAATATCAAAAGCAAGCATGTGAATTTCACCATCGCCCTTCTCCAAAATTCTGCCCTGATAGTTGTCAATATATCCTTCCTCATTTTTTGACTGGTCTGAATACCACGCCCAAATATATTCCTCATTAGGATGATCGTCCGCCGGCGGCATAAAAGGCAACATTTGGAAATCAAGATTAACCCCGTCAGCAAGCGGATAAACTTCACCCGGAACATAATTTTCGCCGCCGTCATACAACCGGCAAAGTTCGGCGCCTTCTTCCGTCAACACATTTACTCTGTGCAAAAACGCCGATCTGTTAAACGCATGAAGCAAACTCGAACCATTCGTAATCCATTGTGTCGCAGGATTTATACCGCGATCATTGAACAAATCTACACTGCTACTATACGCTTCACTACCCGTCAACCCTAAATAATTATTAAGCATACCATACAATTCATAATCATAGCCGTCATAACTAGGGTTAAGCTTAACATTATATTTCTCAATCAAAGTTTCATCAGAATACGAAATTGCCGACATGCAAAAAATCAACAACCCAAAAACAAAAAATTGACCATATACTCTCATCTCAAAATCTCCTTAAAAAATTGTTTACGAAGCGACAACTCGTCAGCTTCAATGTCGTGTTTATCGATCAAATATTGCGCCACAAAATATAAAATTTGTAAAAAAATCAAATAATTAGTCATAAAGTTATATCTACACAATATAAAACGACATCTTCATAACTAAACAAATTTTACATTTTTACAAAACTTCATGGAACGATTTGACCGATCAAAACAATTACGTTTAATTTTGACACAAATTTTAATACAGATTGCCTAATTACGCAACACAACCAAAAACGAAATATTCACAACCGCTAAAATTAAATTTTAACGCCTGCCCATAAATTTGAAAATAAAAAACAGGTTAAACTGTTGAGACCTTCTAAACTATTCGTACTTGAGTTTGCGTTTACCTTCGCCTGCCTAGCTTTCGGACGGCAGGCTTTGACGCTTTTAAATCGCTGAAATTCAAGTACGATCTGTATAGAAGTTACCTGTTCTCATTTTAATTTTCGTTTATTGCCGTCAGGCTAATTTTCGGACGACAGGTTTGCCGCTTTTCCATTGACGGGTATTTCTAAAAATTCATTTTTTTATAAAATTGGGCGTTGTCTCTAAAAATTCATTTGTCTAGGCAGGCGGCGGCAACTATAAATTTTAGAGTGAACAGTTTTAAAAATTTATTAAATTTTGGTAAGCATTCACGGAAATTTGTTTTATTAAATTACGTTTTGGCAATTTTTGAGGAACAAGTTGAACATAAAGGACAAGTAGGACAATTTTTTTATAACAAAAAAACTGTTATTAGTTTTCTAAAAAACTACTTCCTATTCCCTAACCTCTAAAATCTATCGCTTAAATTTTCGTGGACGGTTACAAATTTTGTTGGGGAAGTTTGCGTGCGGTTTATTTTTTATTTTTTATTTTTAGTTTTTATTTTGTTTATATTTCTTTTTGCGTCGTCTGGTTTTCCGCTTACTTGGGACGAGGGCGAGGTTTTGCGGCGCGTTAATGAATTGCCGGATAAATGGAAAAGCGCCGCTATCAGCAACGAAGGTCATCCGCAATTGCCAATAATTCTTGCCGCAACCGGTAAATCGCTTTTGCCCCAAAAAATTTTTACGCAAAAATTCCGGTTACGATTTTTTTCGCTTTTTTTTGTTTCGATTTCGTTGACTTTTTTGTTTTATCGATTGTGGTGCGAGTTTAATTTTTCTGTTGCGTTTTTTTCTATTTTTTCTATTTTTTTGATTCCGCGTCTTTTTGCGGTATTTCAAATTTCGGCGTGGGATTCGTGTTTGATAGCGTCTTGGATTTGTTGTTTATCATTTTTTCCGTTATTTTTTAGGAGTATTTTTGGCGTTATTATTTTTGGTTTTTTTTTAGGTCTTGCGTTTTCGAGTAAATTTTCTGGTTTTGCGGTTCCGTTTCCGTTTTTAATTTGGACGATTTTTTTTATGTTTTATGATGAATCGTTGCGTAAAATTAGATTTATTATTTTTCGGCGTTTATTTATTGTTACAATAATTTCGATTATCGTATTTTTTTTATTCAATCCGCAGTTTTGGTTTGATCCTTTTAATAATGTTTTTCGTTTTTTTTCGCTTAATATAGGTCGCGACATAAATATTCCCGTAATGTTTCTTGGTCAAATTTACGATTTACGTCGTCCGCTTCCGTTTTATAACACGATATTTTGGACGATTATAACAGCGCCGTTAGGTTTACTTTTTTTCTTTCTGATTGGTTGCGCGTCAATTTTATGCAACACGATTTCATTTGACAAGATTAAATGTAACGAAAATTCAAATTTAATTTTTAGCGGGCGCCGGTTCGGTTTACTTTTATTTTTGAACATGTCTATCTTGCTTTTAATTCGGATGTTTCCAGGGCTTCCTGTTCATGACGGCGTTAGGCTTTTTGCGGGTTCTTTTGTTTTTTTGGGAATTATTGCCGGAATTGGCGCAAGTGAATTTTGGCAATCAAAAAAGTTTACCGTAATTTTTGTAACGAAAAATATTTTGCCAAGATTTATCACGATTATAATTTTTGCGATTACTTTATTTAATATGTTTTGGTATGCGCCGCAATGGTTATCGTTTTATAATTTTACGGTTGGCGGATTGGCGGGCGCAGTAAAAATCGGGATGGAAGCGACGTATTATTGGGACGGTTTTGACGACGAAGTAATTGAATGGTTAAATAAAAATACAAACAAAGACGAGTTGATTTTATTTTCAAAATTTTCGCCGGATACGTTTTCAATTTATCGTGAAGACGGCGTTTTGAAACCGCAATTTTACGTAATGACAGATTACTATTCGGACAAGAATAATAGCAATAGTTCCGGTTTGACCAAAGCCGACCAGATACGATTTTACGTAACACAAAATAGAGCGGGATTGCAAACTAATGTCGATCTATTTTTCAAACGTAACGCCAAACCGGTTTTTGTCAAAACGATCAGAAAAGGCGGATTGGGCGCATGGAATTTGGGAAACGTGCCGATTATAGAAATTTACGACGTGAAAAAATTAGATAAACGTTTTAAACGCACGCTTATAAAATGATGAATTTCAAGTATAAGCGGTAAAAAAACTGAACCATGTCGTATAACATTTGTAGTTGTTTTCGGGCATGGTTCAGTTTGGTTTCGGTTTCTGGTTGTTCGTAGTTGAATTTATTTGAACCGATTTTGACTACTTCCAAAAGGGGAATGTTCATTCCGCAATTTATTGTTCGTCAAGTATTTGACGAACAAATTATTTTAGCGTTTAGACCCATTCTTTTAGGGTTTTCAGCGCTCTTATTTTCACGCGGTAATGAGCGGGTTTTGCCGGACGGTCGTAAAACGTTCCGGGTTTAAGTTTGTTTTCAATGTGCTTTTTCTCTTTTTGTGCGGCGACAAACTTTTTCTCGATTTTGAGAACACCCGGCAACGTGAACGATCCCGCTCCCTTTTTGCCGATACTCTTTTTAATCTCGTCGGTAAACGCATCAATTACCGCGCCGACTTCTTTTTTGGTGAGAGACGTAGTCTCTGCAACATTGGCGATAATTTGCGTTTTTGTCAAAGGCTTCGCTTCACCGTTTGCCTTCTTTTCAGTTTTTTTTGCGGCTGTAGCCATAAATTTTCCTCCATGGGTTTGTTTGTTCGATCTAGTCAATTTTAGCAGTGCAATAGCAAATACTCTCTAGAACATATCGATTCTAAAGTACGAATTTAAAAGCACCAATTACAACCACAACGCATGGTTGTCAAATAAATCGAACTGGTTGTGATGAGCCTTCCAAACCGGACCACATTAGTCCGTGTTACTTTGTAGGCGCTCTGCAATAAATCTCCGAATTACGCAATTTGCAAAAACTTAAAACATGCCAAAAAAAAGCACATAATAAATATGCAAAACAGCAAATCCGAAAAAGACGAAAAACAACTATAACGCCGCCTTCGCCTTGATTTTTAACATTATTGCGACTTATATCGATTTGTGTCAAGTAGGGGATAACCCCTAACCCCCCAATTTCGCACACTTTTTAAACATTTTTCAAAAATATTTCAAAAAATTACGTCTTTTTCCAAAACGCCGATAAACGCATAAGAGACTTCTAAAAACACAAATGACAATTTCTAATAACCAGTTTTTATTTATTAAGCGCTGAGAACACAGAGTTCACAGAGAATAATTTTTTGTAACCGTTTACTGAAAATTAAGCGCTAGATTTTAGGGGATAGTGCGTAGGGCGTATCTGGACAATTTTCGTAACAATAAATATTTGTCCCGTTAGGGACAACATGTTGGTAGAAAAAAGTTATACGCGAATTTTTAGCGTC
>JAISLW010000451.1 GCA_031277105.1 Planctomycetaceae bacterium
GGTCCTATTTTCAAGTTATCTAAGTCAACGAACTCCGCTAATTCGGGATTAGCGTAATTTTTCAAAAAATCTCCCGCGTAAATAGGATTACCGACGGTTTTTCTTGTAAATCTATCGTGTGGATTACGCGGTTGCCATTCTTTACCAACGGCAGCAGTTAAATATTTTTTACTATCGGTATTTTTTTCTTGTTTTAGCATAATTATATGTTTTGCGTCTCTAAAAAATAATTTTTAGAATGTCCTTTTTGGTTAAAAAAATCTCTTCTCTGTTAATTCCGAATTTAAAAAGTTATCCCTACCCTCTATTTCTTAATTTAATTTTGTTTTTGGCGTTAGGTTATTGCTTCGGTCGTGGTAATGTGTGTGTAGTAGGTCGTGTGCTAAGTTTCCGTTTGGTTCTCCTAAGTAATCTTTGTATATGGTTTTGATTTCGTGATTTTCGTAGCTAAGTCTTATGGTTGATTTTTCGTCTGCTGAGTAGAGTGCGTTTATTCTTGCGGTTCTAACGGCGTCGGAGGGTGGTACGGCGGAGCGGGGTTGACCTCCTCCGCTGATGCAGCCGCCGGGGCAAGCCATGAATTCGATGAAGTGCCATCCGCTATTTCCGTTACGTATTTTTTCGAGGACTTTGTGTGTGTTGTGCATGCCGGAGACGACGGCGATTTTTATTTCGCCTATATTTGGGATATTTAATTTTGCTTCTTTAACTCCGGCTAAACCGCGAATAGGTTCGAGGTTGAATAGTAATTTTGGAGGTTCTCCGGCTAGTAGGTGGTAAGCGGTTCTTACGGCGGCTTCCATTACGCCGCCGGTTGCGCCGAATATTATGCCGGCGCCGGAGTATTCGCTTAGAAGCGAATCGTATTGTGCGGCGGGTAAATTGGTAATATCGAAGTTTTTGCGTTTGATTAATTTTGCCAATTCGCGTGTTGTTATTACTAGGTCAATATCTCTGATTTCGGGGTTTCCGTTTTTTAGTCCTGCGTGGTTCATTTCGGGGCGTATTGCTTCGAATTTTTTGGCGGTGCATGGCATGATGGCGACGGAGTATATTTTTTGGGGGTTAATATTGCTTTTTTGGGCGTAGTAGGTTTTTATCATTGCGCCCATCATTGTCATGGGTGATTTTGCGGAGGACAGATTTGGGATAAGGTCGGGGTAGAAGTATTCGCAATATTTAACCCATCCGGGGCAGCAGGATGTTAGTTGTGGCAGGGGGGCTTTTTTTGTGCCGGTGATTCGTTTAACTAATTCGGTTCCTTCTTCCATTATGGTCAAGTCGGCGGAGAAATTTGTATCGAAAATTTTGTCGAAGCCTAATTTTTTCAGCGCCGCAACTTGGAAACTCTCAACATTTGTGCCGACGGGGAAGCCGAATTCTTCACCTAAACCGACGCGTGTAGAGGGTGCGGTTTGGACGACGACGTGTAGTTCGGGGTTTTCGATGGCTTGTAGTAATAGTTCGGTATCGTCAACTTCGGTGATTGCGCCGGTGGGGCACCAGAGGGTGCATTGACCGCAGCAGATGCAGGGAATATCATCAATGAGGGGTAATTCGTAGTTGTGCATAACTGTTTCGACTTTAGAGCATACTTCGACGCATTGACCGCAGAGGATGCATTTTTTATCGTCTCGTGTGATGGAGGGGTTTTTGGGATCGATGGGGATGCGACCGCGAACTTGTACGGGGAAGTTTCCGGCAGCTTCGTATTGGGCGGGTATCCAGCCGTTGCCGCCGGAGCTTTCGAATTCGCCGATCTCGTTCAAGTTAATATCGCAACCGCCGACGACGCTACCGACGACGCCTCCGGCGACGCTGCCGCTTGCCAATTTCAAAAATCTACGCCGTGAAACATCCGCCACCGCCGCCGCAGGTGTTGACGCCGCTGTTGACGCAGGCGCTGACGCTGGTGTTGAAGTTGGCGTATTGGTAGTGGGTGTTTCTGGTTTATTATTTGATTGGGGTTTCATTTTTATCTCCATTTCGTTTTTTAGCGATATTTTATTTTTACTTTACGAGCTATTTTGTTTTGTGTTGTTTATACAGATTGTACTTGAATTTCAGCGATTTAAAAGTGTAAAAGCCTGTCGCCTGATAGTTAGGCAGGCGAAGGTAAATGTAAACTCAAGTATGAACGGTTTAATAATACCACTACATTGTCATTCAACAACCCCCACCTAAAAAGGAACGTAGTCATCTAAAAATAATCTGATAATCTGTCTAATCTGTTTAATCTGTGGACAAAAAAAAGAGAGCCGCAGATTACGCAGATTGAAAGGATTATTTTTAGATGGTTGCAAGCATTTCGCCTGTGTTCTTTCAGATTCGCAGGCGGAACGCCTGCATCCCAGGATCGCGGGCGTCTCGCCTGCATGCGGTTGTACTCAACCGCTAATGAGAGACGTTTAGATCGCAACAGCCTTTTTGTTTGCCTTGCGGCAAAGTGCAGGCGGGACGTCCGTGATCCGGTGGTCTCGTCTGCTTTTCAGGATCGCAAGCATTTTAGAATCGCGGTTCTTTTAGGTTCGCGGGTATGTTTGTCTTGTGATTATGGAATTTGTCTTTCTTGTTTTTTTAAAAAAATTATCTTGAAGAAAAAAATTTTTTATTCTGAAAAAATTCTTATTTGGCAGACATTTTGCGTATTGAATATTTCGTAAGTTTGATATTTGTACAATGTGTTTAGTTATGATTTTTGGTTTTTTGGTGTAAGTATTGGATTTATTGTTTTTTGTGGCGGGTATATTGAGTTTTTACGAAAATGTATATTTGTTACAAAATTGTGGGGTGTTTTATTTTGGTGTTTTATTTTGATTGAGGTTGTTTTTTTTGCAACAGTTGGGGGTTGGTTTGGGTTTGGGGTGTGCAAAATAATACACTTAAATTTGTGTGTTTATTGTGTAATTTTTTGAGTTATAAATTTATCATCTGGTTGACAAGTTTTAGTTTTGTATTAGAATTTCCGGTTAAATGTGCGTTAAGTGATGTTTTTACGGTTGGGTAAATTTTATCGTAAAAAGAAATTGATTTTATCAATTACGCAATAAGTTGAGGGTTTTAATTTTCGGCGTGCGGTTATAAAGTCAGAAATAAAAATATAATTTAACGATAACTAACCGATATTCAGTAATTCAGTATTTTATAGATTAATAGTTGGTAAGACAATTTTTTTAATCCTGTTTTTTTGGTTTATAGTAATAATTTTAGTGATGAGTAGTTCAGTGTATTTTTCGAGTATTACCCAGTTTCCCAAAGCGCCGAGTCAAAATGTTAAAATAGGCAAGGGGGGGGGGGTACGTTGTTTGATAACGAGTTTTTAGGAGTGCGGTATTTTCTTGATGCCGTGTTTTCCAAGTTTCTATTTTGGGAAATGGTAATTTTAATTTATAAGGTTCGATTATTTTTTGAATCGGCAGTTTTGATTTTCGGTTGTAATTTTTTGAAATCTAATAATCGGATTAATAATGCCTCTGGCGGTAATACAGTCAAATTTAAATATTGGCGTTTAAACTTCGTCCTGATAAGGGCAGGACTTTATTGACCTCATTTGACAAAAATGTACTGTCCCTATCGGGACGGGTGTTCAACAATGAATTTTTAAACGGTTTTTCAAAAATTACTTATTTTTTGTAACTATTTCAGTGGAATTTTTATTTTATAACCTAACCTTATTTTTACCTTATTTTTCTTTACAAAACAACCTTAGTAGCAACCAAGCCCCCACAAAACA
>JAISLW010000453.1 GCA_031277105.1 Planctomycetaceae bacterium
AATTGTAACCGTCGCGGAAACTCGTTTGGCAAAATAAGGAACGCAACCGCCCCGCCTGCGAGTCTGAAGGAACACAGGCGAGACGCCCGCGATCCTAAAATGCAGGCGAGACCAACGGATCGCGGGCGTCCCGCCTGCATTTTGCCGAAAGGCAAAAAAAAAGGCGGTTGAGATATAACCTCGATCACCAGCGGTTGAGTACAACCGCATGCAGGCAAGACGCCCGCGATCCTAAAATGCAGGCGAGCCAACGGATCGCGGGCGTCCCGCCTGCATTTTGCCGAAAGGCAAACAAAAAGGCGGTTGAGATATAAACCTCGCTCATTAGCGGTTGAGTACAACCGCATGCAGGCGAGACGCCCGCGATCCTGGAATGCAGGCGTTCCGCCTGCGAATCTGACGGAACACAGGCGCAATGCTTGCGATCCGGTATTTTTTGTAACAATAAATATTTGTCCGATTTGTCCCGTTAGGGACAACATGTTGGTAGAAAAAAATGATATAAATTTTTAGCGTCCCGTTAAGGACGCAATAAAGGTTAAGGTTGTATTAACATGTTGTCCCTAGCGGGACAAATATATTTTTGACCTTGCTTTTCTACCAACATGTTGTCCCTAACGGGACAGAAATGAGTTTTTAGAGACGCCCAGAGGTCAAGCTCTCTCATTAGCGGTTGAGTACAACCGCATGCAGGCGGGACGCCCGCGATCCTGCGGCGAGTGCGATCCTTTAATGCCTGCATTCCCTTTTTTTTGCAGGCGGAATGCCTGCGCGATCCTGCGACGATTTTTTGTAACAAAAAATCGTCGACACACAATTTACTAAGCAAATTTCCGTGATCAGTTACGGAACTTCTAAAAATTTATTTTTTTTATGAAGTTGTTCAATGCGATAGCGAAGGATTTAGGTTGTTCTATTGGCGGCAAGTGTCCCGCGGCGGTTATTTCGACGTATTCTGCGTGTTTTGCAATTTTGGCTAGTTGTTTCATTGAATCCGGCGGCGTAAATTTGTCCTCTTCACCGCCAATCACTAATACGGGCAAATCAAAACTTGCCAATATCTCCGACGAATCGCAACGTTTCATCATTCCCCATGAAGCGGCGCTAACGCCGTGCGGATTGTTTGATTTTATCATTGCCCGTATTTCATCGACGATATCCGGCTTCTCTGAATACGTTTTTGCCGCAAAAAATTTCGGTATCATTGCATCCGCAACAGAATCCAAAACTCCCGCCGCCGTATCCCACGAGTTATAAATTTTGTCAATAATATCTTGCCGCCCTTGCAATCCTTCGGGCGAGTCCGTTGTCGTTTTCGTATTGCACAAAACTAATCCCGCAACTCTAACGTTATGCCGATGCGCAAATTGTATCGCAATATAACCGCCCATTGAAAGCCCCGCAACAATCACGCGACTATCTATTTTAAGATTAGTCAATATCGCATCCAAATCGTCCGCATATTGTTCGATACTAATTCCGGTTTTCGTTGGACTACGCGTCAATAATTCGCTCTTGCCCAAGCCGCGTAAATCAGGAATTATTGTACGATAATTCAAAAAAGCGCCTTGATTATCGCCGGCGTCTAACGACTTCCGCAAAAGTATCTCCGCCGCACGACGCCACATCAAACCGTCAAACGGAAAACCATGAATAAACAACAACGGTATCCCGTTGCCGCCGTCATATAAATTGATCGCAATATCCGACGACTGATCGCCACTTATGCGAACCGATTTTTCTACTAATTTGTCAATTATTTGACCCATAAAAAATTATCCTCCAATGTTAAATTGTTGTAATCACTCACGTAGATCATTTTAGCAAAATGTCGTTTTGTGGAATTTTGGCGCGTAAACAAGACGTTTTTTCTTTCATTGATTTTGTTTAATTGGGCGTCTCTAAAAATTATTTTTTAGAGACGTCCAATTATCGTTACAAAAAATATACATTATTAAGCTGTCCAGTTTTTGCCGTCCATCATTCTCGTTCAAATAATTCTTATTTTTCGTTTTCTTTAATTTCCGGCAATTCTATTTCTTGGCGTATGCGATTAGCGTCTTCTTGCGTGATATGATAAATGTAAATTGAATGACCTATAATATCAACAGGCTTGAACCGTTTGAAATATTTGTATTGTTTTGAATTACTATAAAGTTCGTTTACGCCGATTGCAAACCAGCCGGATTGTAAATTATCATTATTATACGTTTGTTGCGACCCTTCAATAAATTGGTCGTCGTTCAAGTTGACGTTTTCTTTTGTATATGACGATTCATAATAATCGGTCAAAGGTCTTGCTTCAGGATGTTTTTTATACCAGTCAATTAAATTCAATTTATTTTGCCCCCAATCAATATTACTGCCAAGCAGATACTTTGGCGCATTATTAGAGCGTCCGATCAATTCGTTAAAATGTCCTTGCGAATGCGGATAATATGACAACGACGAAAAAATACTCCAACCTAATAAACATACTATTACGCAATATAAAATCCGATTGCTATTACAAAAAAATAACGCAACCCTACTAACGCTTATAAACAAAAAAGGCAAAAGCGGAATCGCATAACGGAGATGATGATTCAACTTCGTTTGAGAACTAACTAATAATAAAATTACAACTATCGGCGCCAATAAAATTATTTCGTTTGCTAAACTTGAACGAAATTTTTTTGACAAAAACATACTCAAAAAAGATATTGCCGAAAGTAACCAAAAACCAAGCGGCTCCTTAATAAATAAACCAAAAATATAATATTGATACCAACCTTTATTACTCCATTGACCGCAAAAATATGATACTTGCCCAATCTCAAAATCCTTTTTCTGAACGTCGATCCCCATGACAAAATTAACCGGCAACGGAACAGGAATTGCGCCGATTATCGAATTGCGAAAACGATTTCCTGTTACAGAAAAGCCAGTTTCGTGATTCCATTTTGTATCACCGCAAAGCGCACGACTGACAAAATTATATTTCTTCAACTGAATAAAACTACCCTCAAATCCATAAAACATATTGATAACAAATATACTAATTGCGTATATTACCAACAACTTTGCCAAATGAGCAAAAATACAAATACGCAAACCGCCGCTACGATTTATACAGATCGTATTTGAATTTAATGATTTTAAAGCGTCAAAGCCTGCCGTCCGAAAGTAGGCAGGCGGCGATAAACGTAAATTAAAGTACGAACAGTTTAATATATTTGAAATAATCAAAATCAATAACCAAACAGGATAAAAAATAAGCAACGTAAATTTTGAAACCTCGACAATTCCTAACAATACGCCAAGCGGCAATGATAAACTCCAATCAGGATTTTGTAACCATTTCCAATAAAAATAACACGCCGTAACGCCAAGCGAAGCGCTGGGAACGTCAGGAAGAATTGTATAACCGAAACCCAAAATCAACGGAGAAAAACACCAAAATAATAACGCAACAATTCCAGAAAATCCGCCAAACAAATCACGCCCCCAACAATAACAAATAAAAGCCCCCAACAAACTAAACGGAATACAAAAAAAACGAGCCGCCATTAAAAGATAATGATAATTATTTGTATTGCATTTGATAAAATCGCTACCGACTTGAAATTCAGCGCGTTTGTAAGGATTAGTTGAATAAGAACTCCAATCTGATTTATGCGGAATAAACAAAACCGGCGCCGCAGCAATACTACGAACAAGCGGAGGATTAACACGATAAAGATCAAAAGAAAACCGCCGCCAATGACTTAAACCCGAAGCAAGATGCGCCGGCTCGTCAACAAGTGGAGAATGACTAAAAACACTCCAACACAACATCAACACATGCAAAAATAAAATAAAAAAAACTAATCGCCTCATTTGGGTATCTCTAAAAATTCATTTGTTTGTAAAAAGGTAGGCGGCGTTTCGCCGAAACGCCGCAATACGCATAAAATTATTATTAAATCTTAATATTTCATAACGTATGAAATAGACTTATTTTATGCTTTGTGAATTATTAAAATTTATTGGTCTCATAAACTCCATTGCGGCACAAAAAATAAACACAGTGGCGAAATACCGCCTACCTTTTTACAAAAAAAAAAGTTTTTAGAAGTTCCCATCAGTAATATTTATTGTCAAGTGTGCAAGATTTTGAACGCCTTTAGAATTTTTAAGTTTGGCAGTAACAGTGTAATAACCTGATTTTATATTTTTTGTTGAGTCAAGTTTTATCGAGATAGATTGAACGCCGTCATTATTATCAATTTTTGTAACAATAAATTCAACCTCTGATTTTAATTCTTGAATAGTTATTGTATCATTTTCTTTTTCAGGAATAATTTGAATTGTCGTTATTCCAGTTGCGTTTTTTGATAATACTATTAGCGGCTGGCTCAATCTGTAAAAATCACGTTGAAAAACTTCTATATTCATATCAACCGGTTCTATTTCTTTATTACCTGAAATATGAATTATTCCACGTAATTTATTATCGCTGGATTCAGACATGAGCGAGCGTATCTTTTGAACGGACAATTTAGCGTGAAGTTCGGCGCCTTCATGATTTTCGTTTTTTTCTAGATCGGTTAATTCCGGCTCAATCCATGAAACATCGGAAGTCATTTTGATTTCTTGAATTGGTCGCACGTATGAACTTAACCGTGCCAAACGAACTCTAAAAGTATCTTTTGCTTCCTCGTCAATTTCGATATTGGCAGAATATTGAGACAATTCAATTCTCTGACGTTCAACTGGAGTTTGACCTGTTCCATGAATCGGTACGTCAATTGTGCTACCGTCAACAAAGGAAACTCTAGCAATCTTTTTTTGCTCGCCGCGCCCCCAAGCGCCAGGAATAACAGAAAATTTTACTTCCTTTTTCTCGCCCGCCTTAATAATACCGCCTTCCCACGCAAGTTTAGTACAACCGCAAGAAGTCTGAACCGATGAAACCATAACAGGAGAATCAGACGTGTTAATTAAATTAAAAGATGCATCTATGAGATCGGAAGAATTAGGACCATCGACCATAAATTCACCAAGATCAATTTTATCAGGCGTTGACTTTATTGCTTGTGAAATTGAAATAGTTTTACTTTTATTTTTTTTGACGAAAAGAACAATACCGCCGGCATCTACAAACCTTTTTTCACGACGTTCATTATCTTGGGGCAACTGACTAACAAGCGGCATTACACCTTTGGATACATTAACTAATTGAACAATACCCTTGTCGTCCATCATGCCAATATAATAATGATTTATTCCTTTCGCTGTACTTAAAGGAATAATCGCAATATATTCTCCATTAAGATATGAGGCAATTTGCTTGATTGTAATTTTTTTGCGTGCGTCTGCTTGTAAACCATAAACGATCAATATCTGCTGAATATCCGCAAGCGATATTCCTTTATCCGACAAAGGAAGTCCCATAGAGACTCTTGATAAAGAGTAATCAACCTTAAAATATTTTAACGTAAAAAGCGTAACATCAAGACCACATTGCACCGCATAAATTCTGCGAGAATTCGGATGATTAATCAACCAGATTCCATCAGACGTAGATTCTACAGTACTTTGCAATGAAGGCATTACTTCTTTAGTAATTTCATTTGATTGCAAGTAATTAAATAAAAAAAAACAAAATACTAATAGACTTAGTAACATAAAATAATTTGTACTTTTCATACCTTTGATCGCCATTTACGGATAATAATTAAAAAACCAATAAAAACCATTAATACGCCAATCGACATAAAAATATAATTAAAAATTACGCCAGATTCTTTTCTTATAGGAATATCGCCCGTTAAGCCGTGCCGTTGAATGAATTCGTCTATTTTTTTATCCTCGTCCACCATACGACCAACCCTATAGAATTTTTTTGTAATATAGTCATCAACTTCAGTTTCATCAGGGAATGTAACTTGGAATTCATTAGATTTTGCTCTTGATAAAATTTCAAAATTGTGATAAATAAGTTCAGAGTTTATACCACGCCCAATAAACGGTTGAGTCAAAGAAATTTTTGCAGGAGTCCATACGCCATTATCGTTTTGTTTACATTCAGTAATAGTTTGTGCGTACAGTTTACCGTCGCCTGACTCTTTAGAATAAGAAAGCAAAGTAGAATATTCTGTAATAATTCCGTTTTTATTAGGGGAATAAACTATTTTCGTAATATAGTGGCTTATAGGTTCATCGTAAATTTTTGCATAGATGACAATATTGCCATCATTAAGGCGAAACAAATCTACGATTTTATTCTCTTTTTGCCATTCAGAAAGGTACTCGGATAAAACTTTTATATCTGATTTTACTAACAAAGGTTGAAAAAGACATGGCACGCCTACTCGCAATCCGATTGCAGTTAAACCACTGAATTCATTAAAAAACCTAACAGTATGCGCGTTATCAAGATTATTTGTAATTTCACCACTAGAACCAGCATAAAAATTGGGGGTAGATACTTTGGGTGTACTTTTTTTCCAACCGCTATAAATCGATCCATCATACGCAATAAAAATCTCACTCTTGTATTCTACAGTTGTGTTGTCCGGCAGAGTTGCAAATTCCTGACCTGTTCTATGTATTCTAAAACGTTTTGACTTCCAATCATACAAGACTTCGGCTGTCCGCGTAACGTAACGCTGTTCCGAATTAATACTTTTTCCTGGCATTATTGTTTGTGCCTCAAACTTCCACCTAAAAACTCCCATTTTTTTCTCACATGATTTCATAACCTTGATCGCATCTTCATAACGCAAAGTTTCATCGCTATAAATCGCCGTCAAACGAAACATAACAAAGAACACGCTAACCAAACTAACCCAAAAATTTTTTGTCATAATATAATCTAAACCTTTCATTATCGAATTTTAAATTTTAAACTACTACACTTGAATTTGCGGTTTACCATTGTCTGGCTACTTACCTAATTGAAAAACATCTTTTACACTCTTAAATCACTGAAATTAAAGTCCACGTTGTATAGAATATCTTTAATTAATCACCCAAATTACCAACTAAAAAACTAAAAGACTAAAAAAACTACTAGTATTTTGTTAATCTTAAAATTAGGAATACATGTTTTATGAGAGACTTAATTTTTTAAGGTTATTTTCTATCTATCCCAAATTGTAAACCCACAGAGTGCTAGGCATTTCTAAAAATTCATCTGTTCGATCATATCATACGCAAAATATCCAGCAATACGTGTAATGCTACTCAAATTCTAATAAATTAATAGGTCAAGTGCAGGCGAAAAAGACACACTGTGTATTTATTTTGTCATTGTGTGTCCTTTGGGCTTTCATTTATTGTTACGATAAATAGTTTTTTGTCAATTTATTTTTTGCTTATTGCAAGGTGTAATTTATAGTTTTAATTAGTGGTTGTTGTTTTGGTTCACGTATTCTTCATTTGTACGTATTGATGATATTTTTTTGATAATTATTGGGAGCATTCCCATTCTATGTAGATTTTTTATGCTTTATAAGTCTTTTATTTCAATATGTTATAAAAACATCTGATTTTGGTTTTTCCAAAATTTCAGGCGGTTTCTCCTTGAAAAAATGTAATGACGCCAATTTGACCAAATTAACATTTGGTCAAATTGTATTTAAAAGGTTAAAATTGAAATTTGCTTTTTCTGATAATCATAAAACCTACACGGAATGTGAATGCTCACAATCAATTCTCTCAAAATAACATTCTATTGGGCGTCTCTAAAAATTCATTTGTCCAGGTAGGCGGCGTTTCGCCGAAACGCCACATTACGGTTTACAACATCAATAAATTTTAATATTTCGCACGTCTAAAATAAACATTTTTTAGGCTTTATGAATTATTAAAATTTATTGGTATCATAAACTCCATTGCGACGTTTCGGCGAAACACCGCCTACCTTTTTGCAAAAAAATGAATTTTTAGAGATACCCTATTGATTCTGGGTACATTTATTCCTTTTATATTGTCCTGTACATGAAATACCTTCTACCTGACTGCGTTCTACTGGTACGCCACCAATTATGGTATTAGAAGGTCCCATGACAGCGCAACAGATAAATGGCGTATTACAACAAAATTCATTACTCATAGTAGCTTCGCCAGCTTCGGTTGTATCAAGGGTATCATGTTTTGCGCCTTCACATGCTCCAACGCATGAATTGATATTGTTAGTTACACCTATTTTACAAACATTACTTGCAACTTGACCTTCATTTACTTTACACGTTGATCCATCATACGACTTACAGCGTCCTTGTAAACCAGCAATGATAGTTTCAACTTCATTAGTAACAGGAATACCAGGTAAATTTTGGGATTCACTCATTCCTACAAACATAATCAAGCATCCTAACGCAACGCATGCTACAACGAAAAAATTCTTTTTCATTTTACATCTCCATTTCTAATCTAAATTTTTTAACAATTGTTGGGTGGAAACATTCACAACATTTCCATCCTTTAACCTGATCCAAACTGGCGTTTGGACGAACCAATTACGATCACTTTTAAGTGATCTCCATTTAACACGATTTAGCTTTGTACTTAATTTCTGATGTTCACTTTTATCAGGGATTTCAATGACAACCAATTTTTCCAAATTTTCATTTGTATTTTGGTTTTTTAATTTTGCAAATATTTCTTGACATTTTAAGCAGTCATTATGATATAGCAAAATTGTCCATTCGCCTGATTGGAGATTATTGAGATCAAAATTATTATTGACCTCAATATATTCCAGTAACGGAAATTTTTTACCAAGCCAATTGCCAGGTTCCAAAGTAACCGACTTTTCACTTTCGGATAATTTTGAATCGCCAGCCAACGCAACAAATTTTGTCGATACTATTAAGAAAGTCAATAGTACCGCAAAAAATAACCAAGTTGCAATAAAAACGCCTAACCGAAATTTTCTCAAACTACCTAATTCCTGAAAGAAATTCTGTAATTTAAAAACAATTTCTTTTGGTCGAAGTACAACCAAAATCGCAACAATCATCAAATCCAAAGCTGTCGTAAACCATGGATTGATTTCTGTCGCACCGAAACAACCACAACTTGTTTCTTTAAGGATTACCGCTTTATAAAAAGAAATGACTGACAACATCGAAAACAGTCCAATACTAGCCAGCCAAGACAATTTAGGAAGTAACCCAAAAATTAACCATATTCCAAAAAAAATTTCAAACTCAACAACAAAAATATTAAACCAGCGAGCATGAAGTAAACCTTCGCCTAATAACGGAGTAGTTATCAATTGATGAGCCTTTAATACTGCGGCAACTAGTAAAATTAACGCAACAAAAAATCGCATGAACAATCTCAATTCTAATTTTACTTTGCCATCAATCATATTAAGTTACGATCAGTTTTTTATTCACCGTTTGGTTCTTAAATCTTTATGATCATTCCTGAATTTAATATTTAATACTTTGTTAATTTAAAACTCGTAGTAATGTAGTGATAAATAGTAAATAGTCAATAGGGGGAGTGAGGGGTAAAATTTTTTTGCGTTATTTTGATTTAAAACCATTTTTATAAACTTTAGTTTTTGTGTAAACTTCATTTACTATTTCATCAAAAACAAATACAATGTAGTACACCTTTTCTAATCATCTTCATTTTTTTCAATCAATCATTTTCTATATAATTAAATTAGGCGGCATTTTTTTAGGGCAATAATAAATATGAGTATAATCAAGCAACAAACAGGAATCCCGAAATAAATAAAAACTTGTCGCCATGATAATGGCATCGACATAATTCCTGGCGGCGGTGATAAAAACGAATTTTTCTTTTGTTTAATCATCCACGCAATTACTTTATATTGCGATAATGCCGGACTCCATGCGTCGTGCGATCCTGATTTAATTTCAGTTAGATAAGCATTACCATTTGCATCATTGACTTTTTTTACATAATTACGCATCCCTTCAATTGAGACCATAGAATCCTCCGTACAATGAAAAGAATAAATTGCAACATCATTTAATAATTTTGTCGGCGCACTTGCTGAAATATAAACAACTGCTGAAATTAATTCTGGATATTTGTTGATTAACATAGTCGAACCTATAGCGCCGCTACATTGACCGAAGGTTGTAATTCGTTCTTTATCAATTGGAAATTCTTTTAGAATTTGTTCAAATATTTCTGTTGCAATTGTGAACGGCGCATCGCCTTTGCTATCTTTTGACACTGATGTTTCCCAAAAAGGATTGTCTTTAGGACATTGTGTAACGAGCATAAAGAAATCTAAACTTTCCGGTCCTGTTAAAAAAGGCAACGTATAATGTAGATGCGCAAGTTGGCGTTCATTATCATTTCCGCTTTCGCCTTTACCATGAAACCAAACTATTAACGGATATTTTTTACCTGAAACAATTTTAGGAGGTTGTCTCAACCGAAAACGAATCAACTCATTATTATAACGTCCTCCAGTGTATCGATAACCCCATGCATCAAAACAATCAGTCGCAGTTGGATTTGCGAGATAGCCGTCCTCTGGATGCTTTTCAGATTCTTCTTTTGCGACTTCGGCTATTTTTTGTTTTGAAATTTCCGTTACTTTGGCTTTACTCAATAATTCCAATTGTCCATATTTAACCGAAGGCGATTCTTCTGCCAATGACCAATTGATCAAAAAAATACACGTAATAATAACACGAATCAGTAAAAACATTTTTGTCTGCATTATTACTCCTGTAATGTTGTTATCCATTGATATATTAAAAAAACTAGCGCCCCGATTAATACAAAAATAACTGTAAAAATCAGTAACGCAACAAAAGAAAACGCTCCGAAACCGAACCAAGAATAAAGAGGATAATAAATACTGTTTAACAATGAAAATCTATGTAAAAAAACAATAATAGCAAATAGTATGGTAATTGTTCCCGAAAGAGCACAAAACCACTTACACTCATCTAAACTTACAGGGTCGAAATCGTTATTGACGTACTTTTGGTACAACATATACCATCTAATCGAAAACACGACAATAATTATAAGACCAATAAAATACCACCAAGGCCATGTTCGAATATCAAATAAACTAAAAAAACCAATGAACAAATTACTCAATACAGACGGCGATATAAAATAACCAATACTAAACAAAACAAAACCTACAACAAGTAACCAAATAGATTTATTGCTAAACTTCCACCAAGATACGTTTTTTGAATTTTTTAATATTGATGTTTTTTTCATTATTTTTGTCTCCTATATTTTTTTGTAGCAATTAAAAGGAAAATGATGGCGGTAATAACAATAACCGGCATAATCAAAATTTTCCAACTCCAAATTCCCGTTAAAATAAAATTAGAATACGAACCAATAATATGAAGCCAATAAAAATAGTATAGTATTTGTCCCATCTGCCAGATTTTATTTAAAACCCAACCGTGTATTAATTCCATCGATAATAACGTTATTAGTGCAACGAACAGTCGAAATAATAAACGCTTACTGATAAAGTTAAAATAATATACACAATCTATAACAAACCAAAACACAACTCCCCAAAGAACTGGAGCCAACAAAATCGACCAATAACGCGGCTCGCTTATATAATATAAAATCCTATTAACATCTCTTATATTCAATTTTATCGAACCACCGCCATAACCGACAAAAAACAAAATGAAACCCAAAAAAACAAAACCGAAAACCACAATATACAACATCGTATCAAATTTTTTATTTGAAAAATTTGATGTGTCTTGGGGTTCTGTTGTAGTTATTTTTGGCGTGTTATTTTCCATTGTTAAAATTAATGTTGTAATTGTTCGTGTATAATAATTGTCATTAACGAAGAACCGTCTGTAAAAGTTAAGTTACAGTAGTCTATCACCGATTTTTGAAGTTACAATCACCCCTATCGCAAAAAATTCTAGCGGGTGATAGAAACGCAATTATTTTTTGTTATGATAACGCAATCAATTATTTCACTTACTGGATTGATTATAGTAACAGTTATTTTGTATGTTGCAATCCGTAAGTAAAAATTTTTAACTTTATTCGCATAATTATAATGTCAACATTATCGATTTTAATTCCTGTTTTTAACGAGGCTGAATTGCTTGAGCGGATCGTTAGTTGTGTTTTTGCGGCTCGTTTGCCGGATAATTTTGATAAGGAGATAATAATTGTCGACGACGCTTCTACCGATGCGACGCCCGAAATTATTCAACAACTTTGCAAAAAATATCAAAACATTACAGCATTCAGACAAGATAAAAATACCGGAAAAGGCGCCGCAATCAGAATTGCCATCAACGCCGCCAAAGGCGATTATATTATTTTTCAAGACGCTGATATTGAGTATGATCCAAACGATTATTATGATTTGCTTTTGCCGTTGGTTGAGGATAAAGCCGATGTTGTTTTCGGGTCAAGATTTTTGAAATCGGATACAAAAAAAGTTAAGTTTATTTATCACAAATTCGCAAATAAGTTTTTAACCTTCATTGTAAATCGTTTAACCGGACTCAAATTAACGGACATGGAAACTTGCTACAAGATTTTTCGTAACGATATTATAAAATCGATTCCGTTACAAAGTAATCGTTTTGAAATTGAAGCCGAAATAACAATAAAAATCGCAAAACAAAAATTACGCATAAGCGAAGTCCCCATCAATTACAACGGCAGAGATTTTGCCGCAGGAAAAAAAATCACATGGAAAGACGGACTCGCAACTTTGTGGACAATATTTAAGGAACTTCTAAAAACTTATTTTTTTGTAAAAAGATAGGCGGTGTTTCGGTTCCGTGTTTGATTTTTTTAGCCGCCTACTTGAACAAATGAATTGTTAGAACTTGCCTATTTGTCATGTCTTTAATTTCCATTTACGGATGATAATTACAATACCGGCAATAATCATTAAGCCGCCAATCGACATAAAAATATAATTGGTAATTACGCTTGATTCTTTTCTTATAGGAATATCGCCGGTTAAGCCGCGACGAGTCATAAAATCATCTGTCTTTCTATCTTCTTCTACAACATCGCCAACCCGATAATATTTTTTCGCAACATGATCATCGACATATATTCCATCAGGAAAATTTAAACTAAAAGAATCTTTTGTAATTGCAGGATTATATTGAAAAGAGTCAAAATAATAATCTGTTTGTAATGTTACTTGACTAAATATCTGTTTGAATGTTATTTTTTGGGGATAATTTGCATTTCCTTTTTTTATAAAATTAGACGACAAAATTGAATACTCTTTAACCGGCGAAGTATTTCTATAAAACGCCCGCTGCCTAATAATAGAACAAACCTCTGAATCATAGTCTAGCTCAATAATTATTGGTATTTTATATCCTGTTGTTTCCAGATCGAAATTTATCACAAATTTAATTACTCCGGCGCTTGTTATTTTTGACGACTCGATTTTATTGTTTTTATCGCAATTTTGTAAAAAATCAGATATTGATTCAAACTTATTACTTAAATCTTGACACAAATGAATAATTGCCGGCATCCCGCTAATCATGCCGATACCAGAATAACCGCTTTGAATGAATTGTTTATTCAAAGTACAATCGTCTTGATTGACTGAAACAACGCCGAAACCTTCTGAATTTGAATTTGTTTGTTTCTGATTGGCGACTCCGCTCTTATACCATTCGCAATATATTTTACCGTCAAATGAAATCTCTGAAATAAATGGAACAAGAGTCTCTTTACCTTCATTATTTGCCGTCAATGAAACTCCACTTCGGCGTACTTTATAAATTTTTTTGTTTAGATCAAAAATGACTTCTTCGGCATTTGTATAATGAGGCATTTTTTCGCTATTACCGTTTACGATACGATAGTTTTCACTTCTGCATTGCCATTTTAAGACGTTAAATTTGCTTTCGTTTGATTTTATAATATCAATTGCTTTAGACGGCAAAATTGTATCTGCAAATACGCCCTTATCTACACGAACAACAATAAATATCAAATAAAAAAACGCAACCCAAAAAATATATTGAATAAAAAATATCCTTAACATAAACATATCTCCTGCATTATTACAAAAACTAAATTATCGTTACAAAAAATAATACCGCTAATGAATAGACGCAAAATATTTCGTATTTTTTATGACATTCTCTCCTTCTGGGCAATTATACTGCTCGTACTTGAAATTCAGCGATTTAAAAGCGTCAAAGCCTGCCGTCCGAAAGCTAGGCAGGCGAAGGTAAACGCAAACTCAAGTACGAATAGTTTAATATTAGCAGGCAGTATAAGAACGTAAACTGTACCACGAAATATCCAAGTTACAATAAGAGCATAGATACGTAACATTGTAAAAGCAAAAAAAATAGATTTGTTTGTATATTTGTTTGTATTTTTATTTGTTCTCGTTGTATGCGGGCGGTATAACTTGCATAATTAGATTAAACGGCGCTGGAAAATTATTATCAATACAAATTTTTTTGTTTTCACGTTTTTTGATAGAATTTTTACAATATAATAATTACGAAATATTTTAAACTGTTCGCACTTGAGTTTGCGTTTACCTTCGCCTGCCTAACTATCGGACGGCAGGCTTTTACGTTTTTACATCGCTGAATTTCCATTACGATACGTATATTTTTTTGTGGAGATAAATTTTATGAGATATATTGTTTTTTTAATTTTTGCGTTTGCGATATTTTTTCCCAATAGTTCTTTTCTTTTGGCGCAAGAAAAACATCGTCCTACGCATTTTACTTACGTCCGCCGCAACGATTCTAAAGCTGGAGATTACAAAGTCGTCGTCGTACCGGCAATAGAAGCACGCCAAGCGCGATTAGACGCACAAACATATCATCTCGGTTGGGATGCGGTTGACGCATGGATGGGACAATCCAGAGTTATGTTTTGCGTCTTGCTAAAAAAACGACCGCCCTACATCAAAGGCGCTCCGCCAATAACAAGACCTATACCAAAAAATAAAAAGAATTAAAAATTTAGAGGAAATTTCTAAACTGTTCTCACTTGAATTTACGTTTTACGTATAGGCACCTCTAAAAATTAAACACTGTGCCGAAACGCCGCATTACGGTTTATACCATCAATAAATTTTAATATTACACACATCTAAAATTAAACATATTTTAGGCTTTATGAATTATTAAAGTTTAATAATTGTTTTTCACGTACTGCGATGTTTCGGCGAAAC
>JAISLW010000005.1 GCA_031277105.1 Planctomycetaceae bacterium
GAAAATGTACGAAAAGCATTTGACGCCTTTAACAATATAAAAATACAAACACAATCATTCACCCTCATTCCACCAGACGAAATAAAATCAGTTGAAACAGCAAAAGAAAATATTATAGATTTGGCAATACAAGCAGAAACCAATATAGAAAAATTACCAAAAACAATTAAAGGTTTTGCAGATAGTGTAAATCAAATATCAGCATTTAATAAAATAAATAACGATTTAAATAAAATAGTAGGAACAACAAAAAATGTAAGCGAAAATTTTGTCGGACTAACAAGTAATATTTATGATTTAGGAATTGAAGCAATAAAATCAATAAAAGACCTAAATCCATCGCAAGAAGGAATAAGAACGTCTATAAGACGATATAAAGAAATTTTAGAAACCGTTACACAAATAAGAAAACAATTACAAATACCAGATTCTGATAATTTTTTGGAAGATGTACTAACGCAAGCAAGAAAAAATTTAGACGCCTTCACAGAGGAAGTTGCGGACGCACAATCACAAGGAATGTTCCTAAATTCTACGATAATGGAAGCGCAACGTATAACGTTAGACACATTAAAAGGAATTTACGAAGACGTGTTTAATGACATTGTTTCGGTTGTGTGGATTGGAATTGAGCCAATTAAAAACTGGATTGTAGGAATAATTGAATATTGGGGACTGGTGCCTGAACATGTAGCAAAAGTTCTAAAAATCGTTGCGGCGTTGATTGTGCTTATCGGACTAATGAACACGCAAATGATGGGGGTTTATTTGACAACTTCCTATTGGGTTGCGTTGTGGAATAGTAATTTGGTTGTTATGGGTATGACAAGGGCGATCTCTTTGGTTTCGACTTTGTTGATGTCAACAGCAGGATTAACAGCCGCACAAATCGGATTGAATATTGCAACGGCGTTTTATGTCGCTTTGTGGGCGCTATTATTAGTTGCTGTCATTGCCATCGTTGCAGCGCTAGCATACATCGTTCAATATTTTGTTTTAACAACAGAATCAGCAGAGGAAGCAGCACGCAGAACTAAACAACTTGAAGAAGCGACGGAACGATATAAAAATCATCTAAAAGAGATTACAGACTTGTATAAAAATCAGTTAGATATGATTGAAAAAATAAGAGAAGCCGCTTTAACGCCGGAACAAAAAGCAGCACAAAAAACAACAGAATTGCAAACGCTAATTGACATGCCAACAAAATTAGATGAGAAAATCATAAACTTACAAGACGAAATAAGAGCAAGAAAATTTGAAATACAATCAGTAAAAGACGTGACATGGTTTGACTCAAGCGCAAAGGAATTAGTAGAACAGAACGAAGCCGCAAAAAAAACATTAAAAGAATTACTAGAACTACAATCAAAAATAGAACCTTTGACCGAAATCGAGATCGAGGTACGCAGGCAAGAGATTATAAAAATGGAGATGGAGGATCGGGGTATTGCGAAGTTTTTACCTGATTTTACGCCGATGGAAAATGCGTTAAATGCAATCTCAAATTTAGACGAAATGTTTGACGCGGGTAAAATCAAAGACAGGTTTGGAGACGTCGATGTCGAAAAATATGATGTTATGTTTGAAAATATTGTTGAAGACTTGAAAAAATCAATGGGGATTGTTAAAGCGCCCCTCGATGTATTTGACGAAAGTCTTAAAAACTTAACTACTCAAATCGACCAACTAGCGGAATCAATGCAAAACGCCGGAAACATTTTAGACGACAATGAATTAGCGAAAGCAAAACAAGTGTTATTAGACAATCTAAAAAAGGACTTAAAAATAGATAAATATTTTGAAAATGTCGAAACGTCCGAATCCAGAGCCGAGTTAATACGACAATTGCAAAGTAACATCGAACTATACGCCGAAAGAGCAAACCTCACAAAGGAAGAAATCGACGTCGCGCGGCAAAAAATGCAAAATGAAATTTTATCAAAAACAGTTTATGCAAAGTATCTTGATACAACGTCAAAATCAGACGAATTGTTAAACGCATATTCAACGGCGAAAAGCGACCGCACGAACAACATAATAAATACAGAACAATTAAAAATCATTCAGGACAATTTGGATTCTGCGGTTCGAGTTATGTTCAAAATCGAATCGCCCGTTACGTCCTTTGATGGGCTGGTGAAAGAACTGGATAAATTCAAAAACACATTAAAACCAGACGAACTAGCACAAGCGAGACAAAAACTAATTGACCAATTAAGGGGCGATCTAGGTTTAGACAAATATTTTGATCTCTCGGAAACAACAGCCGAAAGAGCGAAACTAATTAAAACTATGGAAGAGAACATAAATATTTACGCACAAAAAGCGAATGAATTAGGTATCGCCGTTGACGCAAACGCCGCTATTTCAAATAACTACGAAGTCATATAGTAGGGAGTAGGGGATAGGGGATAGGGGATAGGGAGTAGATTTATCGTTACAAAAAATTACTCCCCGTCCCACTTGTCCCTCATGTCCCACTTGTCCCTCAAAAAATTTTCGTGAACGGTTACAAATTAATTACCGTTTACCTTTTTTTGGCGTTTCAGTCAAAGGGTCATAACGATCTACCTCAATATTAAAAACCTGCGAACCTTTGACATTCAAAACTAGACCGGACGTTTCAGGTTTTTCATATCTGGAATGAATTACCATTTCAAATTTTGGCATACTGCTATTTCCGCTTGGCGGAATAACTTTTATCGTATCGGTAATATAAACTCTATATTCGCCAGGCGGCAAACCGTCGCGGGCTTTCAACGACCCGACAGCGTAATTGCCGTTCTTGTCAATTGGCCCTCGTGCAATTGTCTTGTCCGTAACAAAATTTACCATCCCGCCTGGAACCGGCGATTTATCATCCGAAAAAACAACCTTGCCGCTAACTCTAGGATTGCCGCATCCGACAAATATTAGCGCAAC
>JAISLW010000114.1 GCA_031277105.1 Planctomycetaceae bacterium
GCCGCATTACGGTTTACGACATCAATAAACTTTAATATTTCGCACGTCTAAAATAAACATATTTTAGGTTTTATGAATTATTGAAATTTATTGGTAGCATAAACTCCATTGCGGTCCAAAAAATAAACGCAGTGGCGAAACACCACCTACCTTTTTGCAAAAAAATGAATTTTTAGAGATACCCTATAGTTTAAATCAGTAACTGTTCACGAAAATTTAAGCGCCGTTATGTTTTAGGGTGTAGGGTGTAAGGGTTATGGAGTAGTTTTTTTAGAAATTTAGAGAACAGTTTTTGTTACAAAAAAATTGTCCCATTTGTCCCTCATGTCCATCCTGTCCTTAAAAATTTGTCAACCAATACGTAATTGGCTGAAAAAATTTCCGTGAACGGTTACTTAAATCAAAACAACAAAGCAATCTCACGATCACTTTGCGAACAATACAAATTTTTGACAATTAAGAAAAGACCACTTTTTTAAATTTAATCTAAAAATTAGATTAAGAACAAAAAACTTTTAAAAATAGTGCGTCTTTAAAAATTCATTTGTCTAGGTAGGCGGCGTTTCGTCATGGCGTTTAATTTTGGGCAGTGTTAGAGTTTATGTCGATAATAAATGTTAATATTTCACAATGACTAAAAAAAATCGATTGAAATATAACCTCGCTCATTTGCGGTTGAGTACAACCGCTTGCAGGCGAGACGCCCGCGATCCTGGGATGCAGGCGTCTCGCCTGCGAATCTGAATGAACACAGGCGAGACGTCTGCGATCCTAAAATGCCCGCGATCCTGAAAATGCAGGCGAGACCAACGGATCGCGGGCGTCCCGCCTGCAATTTGCCGCAAGGCAAACAAAAAGGCGGTTACGATCTAAACCTCGCTCATTAGCGGTTGAGTATAACCGCATGCAGGCGATCCTAAAATGCCCGCGATCCTGAAATGCAGGCGAGACCAACGGATCGCGGGCGTCCCGCCTGCAATTTGCCGCAAGGCAAACAAAAAGGCGGTTACGATCTAAACCTCGCTCATTAGCGGTTGAGTACAACCGCATGCAGGCGAGACGCCCGCGGTCCTGGGATGCAGGCGTTTCGCCTGCGAATCTGAAGGAACCCAGGCGAAATGCCTGCGATCCTAAAATGCAGGCGATCCTAAAATGCCCGCGATCCTGAAATGCAGGCGAGACCAACGGATCGCGGGCGTCCCGCCTGCAATTTGCCGCAAGGCAAACAAAAAGGCTGTTACGATCTAAACCTCGCTCATTAGCGGTTGAGTACAACCGCATGCAGGCGAGACGCCCGCGATCCTGGGATGCAGGCGTCTCGCCTGCGAATCTGAATGAACACAGGCGTTTCGTCTGCGATATTTCTTGCGATCCTTCAACCGATACGGTTGTATTTTCTTCTTTAACATAATTCCGAATTTGTCAATAAAAAATTTACGAAACCGAAAATTAAAATACGAACAGTTTAAAAAAATGTATCGGCAATAGCCGATATTACAATATGTACGGTTACGCAAATTGATCTCTTGTAGAATTAACACAAAAAACTAAAATAGACCGTTACCAAACCGCTAATATGTTGTTTAATACGGATTACACTCGATTTTTAGCGATTTAATACTTATCGTACTTGAAATTTAACGATTTAAAAACGTAAGCGTAAAAACCGCCGCCAATAGTCAAACGGCTACAAACGCAAATTAAAAACAGTTTACAAACAGCCAATTTACAGCCAACTATAACAAATTAACCTTGTCGTCAAAATGTTACGTAAAAATTTTCAAATATCAGTCTGCTCTATTTTGCTATCAATTTTTCTAATTTTAAGCGTTGCTTCATGCAAACAACAAACGCCGCCCAACGATAGCGCGCCGCCGGTTGACAACTCGCCAACTGTTGATCGCCCAAATAAACCAACAAATAATTCAAATAATACGCCCCCCACGCCAAATATCGACTCAACTACAGAAAAATCATCATCATCAACAACAACAACAACAAAAGATTCAACTAATTCCAAAATCAACACGCCCGAACCAGTTAAAATAACGCCAAACAACAATACTTCCAACGCCAATCCAACACTAACTAATAACTTCACAACAACACAAAACACGCCAAATAATATTGACAAAAAAATAACAGAAAACAAAACAAACAATAATATCACTACAAACGCCGCCGAAAATGTTGCCGAGAACATTGCCAAAAACGTTGCCAAAAACGTTGCAGAAAACGTTGCAGAAAATATTGCCGTGAATGCCGCATCCGAAATAAAACAAGACGACAAAAATAATCCCGAAAACGAAAAAATTACAACAACAAATAAAACTAACCCCAATAACAATTCTAATTCTAATTCCGACGCAAATATTATTGATGTTTCATCGCCTGTCAATCAAACGTCGCCAATAAATCAGACTTCGCCGATTAACCGGACTTCTCCGGTAAAACAAGATTTGCCGATAAATACTTCTGGGATATTTCGGTTTGTTTTGGTATCTGTCTTGTCAATATTAATTATGCAAGACGACAATAATATTGACAAAAAAACCGATCTGACGCCTAACCCAAACAACACGCCAAACAACCCCCAACCCAATAATCTAACCGATCCATTTAGTCTAAACACACAACCAAATTCTCAAAAACTTACGCCGCCGCCAACAACTCCGCCAGCGCCGAAAATTAACGTTACAGAAAATATCACGCAACCAAACCAGCCGCCAATTACGCCGCCGCCAACAACTCCGCCAGCGCCGAAAATTAACGTTACGGAAAAGATCACGCAACCAAACCAGCCGCCAGTTACGCCGCCGCCAACAACTCCGCCAGCGCCAAAAATTAACGTTACGGAAAAAATCACGCAACCAAATCAGCCGCCAGTTACGCCGCCGCCAACAACTCCGGTTGCGCCGAAAATTAACGTTACGGAAAAGATCACGCAACCAAATCAGCCGCCAATTACGCCGCCGCCAACGACTCCGGTTGCGCCAAAAATTAACGTTACGGAAAAGAATGGCGAAGAAAAATTGTTAAAATTTAATTTTTGGGCGTCGCCTTGGAAGGATGTGATAAATTGGTTTGCGGAGCAGGCGGATTTGTCGTTGCAAGTTGATAATGTTCCTGTTGGCACGCTTAGTTTGCGGGACAACAAATATTATACGCCTACGGAGGCGCTTGACGTTTTGAATTCGTATCTTTTGTTCAAGGAGTACACGATGATTCGCAAGGGTCAGACTCTTTTTATTATCAATCTTGCCGATGGCATCCCGCCGATAATTCTTGATCCGATAACTCCCGATGAACTTGATAAACGCGGTAAATATGAGATTTGTCGCTGTATATTTCCGCTCGTTCAAACTACGCCGGATGTGATTCAAATTGAGGTAGAGAAGTTGCTCGGTCCGCAGGGTAGTATTGTTGCGTTACCTGCGTCGCGTCATATTGTAATTACCGAAACCGGCGGCACGCTTCGGGCAATTCGCAAAATAATCAGCCAAATTGACGATACCGAAAATACGCGCGGCGGCGGCTCAATTCACGTCATCGAAGTTGCAAATTTACCCGCCGACGAAGCGCTAACAATAATGCGGCGACTAATGGGAACAGAAGATTCAAACACGACGCTGCGAACTATAATCGATTCTACCGGAACGAAAATTCTTACATCCGGTCGCGGCGATATGATTGAACGCGCAAAAACAATGCTCAAATCTATTGACGAATCTTTTGGCGGCAACGGCGAAACTTTTGAAAAACCAATTTTTCACACCCATAACACGCAAGCCGCCGACCCGACGACGACGCTTCTTGTCCTGCAAACGTTGCTAGCGGGCAAGACGGATGTTCGCTTGTCAATAGATACGAAAACCGGCGGCATTGCGGCGCTCGCACGCCCCGCCGAACACGAAACAATCCGCGACGTAATAAACGAAATGCAGGTCAATACTCCGGTTATAGATATTATTCCGTTATATGTTTTAAATCCGGTAGCCGCCGTCGACGCAATCAAGAAATTTTTCGTAACATCTACGCCAGGTCAAACAACAACTTCGCCCGCCGCCGCAAACGCTAACGCCGCAAACACGCCGCCCAATCCCGCCGCAAATATCGCCGCAACTCCCGCAAATAGACCGCCAAACGCACCAAACCAACGCGGAGGACGAGGAGGAAATCAATCGCCGCCCGCAACAAGACAAAACACAACTATAAACCAATTTCAAGGAACGCCAAACCCAATCGTAGAAGCAGACGTCGCCGGAAGACGAATTATAGTTAAAGGAACAAGATCGCAAATACACGAAATAAGAATTTTACTCGAAAAATTAGGCGAAAACCCCGAAACAATAAGATCGCAACTTACATCAAAAACAAGAAACATTCAAATCTCGCCCGTCGCAACAGATTTGGTAATCGAACAATTACAAGAATTATGGCCAAAATTAGGACAAAATGAATTGAAAATTATCGTGCCGAATGCAAATCGACAACCAAAAAAAACTGATAACTTCAGAAACAAAAACCAAAATTTAAATCAAAACCAAAACCAAAATACGCCGGATAAGAAACAAAATAAAAACGAAAAAACCGACGACGTTGACGAACTAATTGATAAAACGCTCGAAAAAACTCCTATAACGTTCAACAATAATTTTGAACGGGAACGAAATAAACTTGACCGAATTAATGTACAAAAATTCAACGGCAATTTGTCAAAGGTTAAATTTGTAACGCCGGTATTTTCAAAGTCGTCTAATTTAATTTATCGCCAAGTTAGATATTCTGATACCGAACTAACTCCGGTTTATCAACCGATTCAATCGCCGGATTCAAACGCCGACACGCCGCAAACTTCAACGCTAACCGCAACGTCGAATACACAGCCGAATGTGCAGCCAAATTCACAGTCAAATTCACAATCGAATTCGGCGGAAGTAATTGAGTTGCGGCGTCAGGTTTTGGGTTTGCAGAGGAAATTGGATGCGTTATTGGAATTGCGCGAGATTGAATTGCGACAGGCGGAATTGGATAAGAAGGCGAAAGAAACAACAGAACGCCCTAGTCGGCAATTTGACAAACCCGATAATTTTGACAAACAAAATATTATCGAATCCAAATTGCCGACAACGCCGGCAATTCCGCAGCAACCGCCGAATACAACGAATAATCGTAACGATAATTCACGAAGAGATATTTTGGCGGAAGGTAATTCTTCGGCGCCGGTAGTGATTGCGCCGGGGCCGGACGGGTTAATAATTTCATCGGATGATCCGGCGGCGTTAAATCGCGTCGAGGCGTTGATACGGCGGCTTTCGGACGAGGAGGTTTTGCAACAAGTTAGATTTATACCGTATTATTTGAAGAATGCGGATGCGGCTACGGTATCGTTGATGTTGTCTGAGATTTTGGGTAATAAGACTCCGGCGAAGGCGGGGATTAGCGGCGGCGTAAATGTTAGCGAAGTTGGTTTGGGCGCTAGTTTATTGGGTTCGATGTATGCGGGCAATGCGATAGAGAAAACGGGTCAAGTAAATATTTCGGTTGATAAGAAAAATAATGCTCTTATGATTACGGCGAATGTTGTTGATCATAAAACGATAGAGCGTTTATTGGATATTTTTGATCAGGAGGATATTCCGGGCGGCAGTGTTGAAAATCGTCCTAGACCGCGATTTATACAGTTGCAATATATGCGTGCCGACGAGGCGAAGTCGTTGGTGGAGACGGCTTTTTCGGGCAAGTTAGGTTCGTCGGGAACAACGGCGTCGTTTTATGATTTTTTTCGGCGGTCGAGCGGCGAAGAGACGATGACGTTAGGGGTTGATGCTAGGTTGAATTCGCTTATTATAACTTCGCCGATTGCGTTGTTTAAGGACGTTAAGGAATTTATTGAAGAGCGTGAATTAGTGGCAATGCGGACGACGACGAATGTTGTAACGGTGCAATTGAAAAATGTAACGTCAAATGTAGTGCAACAGGTAATTTCAAATTTAGCCGGAGAAAATGTAACTTTTTCAACTACGGCAACTCAAACTGGATTCGGTAATTTTGGCGGCGGTTTTGGCGGTAGCGGTTTTGGCGGTTTTGGCGGCAACAGAGGATTTGGCGGAGGCGGTTTTGGCGGCGGTATGCCTGGATTTGGCGGTAACAGAGGTTTTGGCGGCGGCGGATTCGGCGGCGGCGGTTTTGGCGGCGGAGGTATGTCTGGATTTGGCGGCAATAGAGGCTATGGCGGCGGCGGTTTTGGCGGCGGGGGTATGTCTGGATTTGGCGGTAACAGAGGTTTCGGCGGAAGCAACAGAGGATTCGGCGGACGATAAACAAAAATATTGTAGTAAAAAATTAAAGAATTATACCTAACCAACAAAACACAAATAACAATAAAAAAACCTTGCACCACCACATAATCCAATACATTTCCGACTGCGACAAACTCTACCGCGCCGGTAACGCTACCGAACATAGTTATCGTCCCGCGTTGAAAATCCTTTTGGAAGCCTTGATGCCCCGATACACCGCTACCAATGAACCAAAACGTATTGCTTGCGGCGCTCCCGATTATATTGTTACCGACCGGAATTTTGCCGTTGGTTACGTTGAAGCAAAAGATATTCCCGTGAATCTAAACGACAAAAACCTAAAAGAACAATTTGACAGATACCGTAATTCACTCGACAATCTTATCATTACCAATTACTTGACATTTCGCTGGTATGCCAAAAGTGAATTGATAGAAGAAATCACAATTGGACAGAAATCCGACAACAAAATCATCCCATCGAATGATAACTTTGACAAATTCGCAGAACTTATCCGCCAATTTTCCGCCTATCACACCGAAAACATTAAAACCTCTGCCGAACTCTCAAAACAAATGGCTGCAAAAGCCCGACTGCTTGCCGAAATTATCGAAACTTCCTTAAACAAAGACATTGAAAATAAGGAAGAAACCGAACTGAATAACCAATACGAAGGCTTCAAAAGCATTTTGATTGATACAATTTCCACGAAAGATTTTGCCGATTTGTATGCCCAAACCATTGCTTACGGTATGTTCGCGGCACGAATGAATGACGGCAAAACCGACGACTTTACACGCGAAAAAGCAGCAAAATCAATCCCGCAAACCAATCCATTTCTGCGAAAAATGTTTGGCTTTATCGCAGGCGTTGATTTGGACGGACGCATTTCATGGATAGTCGACGCTCTTGCCGATTTGTTCAACCGTGTGGATATTAATACGATTCGTAAAGAAATCGGACGCTATGCCGACAACGATCCTGTTATTCATTTTTACGAAACTTTTCTCACCGATTACGATAAAAAATTGAAAAAACAGCGCGGCGTTTGGTACACTCCACAACCGGTAGTACGCTTTATCGTGCGGGCGGTAAATGAGATTCTGAAAAACGATTTCGGCATTGCGGCAGGTTTGGCTGAAAATTCAAAAGTTACAGTTGGCGACAATGAATATCACAAAGTACAAATTCTCGACCCCGCCACTGGTACCGGCACTTTCCTTGCCGAAGTGATAGAGCAAATCTACAAGAACTTTGAAAACCAGCAAGGGATGTGGAACGATTATGTGAACGAACATTTAATTCCTCGCATCAACGGTTTTGAAATCCTGATGGCTTCCTACGCAATGACACACCTGAAACTCGAAATGCTTTTGCAGGAAACACACGCCGAAATCACCAATAACCAACGGCTGAAAGTTTATTTGACCGATTCGCTTGAACCTGCCCCAGATAAAGGCGAAAAGAAATTATCGTTTGCAAAATGGCTTACAGACGAAGCAAACGAAGCGGCGCAAATCAAACGCAATACGCCCGTAATGGTCATTCTGGGAAACCCGCCATACAGCGGCGAAAGCATTAACAAAGGCAACTGGATTTTAAACTTGCTCGATGATTACAAAAAAGAACCATCAGGCGGACGCTTGCAGGAAAAAAACTCAAAATGGCTAAATGATGATTATGTGAAATTTATCCGATTGGGACAGTATTTTATAGAGAAAAACGGTTACGGAATTTTGGCGTATATCAACAACCACAGTTTTTTGGACAATCCCACTTTTCGCGGTATGCGCAACAACCTCTTGAAAACTTTCGACAAGATTTACATTCTTGACATGCACGGTAACGCCAAGAAAAAAGAAACCGCACCCGACGGCAACAAAGACGAGAATGTGTTCGATATTCAACAAGGTGTTTCAATCAATATCTTTGTAAAAATGCCGGTTGCCGATACACAAGCGACACAAATCTTTCATTTTGACCTCTACGGCAAACGCGAAGAAAAATACGCTTTCCTGAACGATAACACTTTATCGTCCATCAACTGGACGGAGCTACAACCCGCCGATCCAGATTATTTTTTCGTACTAAAAGATTTTTCGTTGCAGGCAGAATACGGAAAAGGATTTTCAATCGTTGAAATGTTTCCGGTAAATTCGGTAGGTGTGGTAACGGCAAGAGATAATTTCACAATACATGACACAAAGCAGAATGTAAAAGATACGATAACAGAATTTCTAAAATTAGATACTGAAACCGCCCGCAAAAAATTCAATTTAGGGAAAGATACAAGAGATTGGAGTGTTGATAATGCAAAAAAAGATTTAACATCCAATCCTGATTTTGATCGTATCGTCAAAATCAATTATCGTCCTTTTGATATACGATACACTTACTATACAGGACATTCCAAAGGTTTTCATTGTATGCCTCGTGGAAATGTTATGCAGCATTTTTTGAAGGGGGAAAATGTGGGGCTAATAATAGGAAGACAAGGACAAGCCGTTGGATCAATGACATGGAATTTAGTTTTTATAACGTCTCATATAGAAGACCTCAATCTTTATTATAGAGGGGGCGGTTTAGTTTTCCCTCTCTATCTTTACCAAAACAATTTTGATCAGACTGAAAAGGTTGCGAATATGAATGCGGCAAATCTGACCGCTTTTGAAAGCCTCATTGGTTTCGTTCCTGCGCCGGAGCAGATTTTTGATTATATTTATGCTGTTCTTCATTCGCCTGCATATCGCGAACGTTACAAAGAATTTCTAAAAATAGATTTTCCGCGCGTTCCTTATCCTGCCAATGCCGAACAGTTTAATCGCTTGGTCGGCTTTGGCGAGCGGTTACGGAAACTGCATTTGATGGAAAATATAGAGCCGAAGGTAAATTTGGCAAACTTCCCTGTTCAAGGCACAAACGAAATAGAAAAACCGGAATATGTTGACAACAAGGTTTTTATCAATTCTATTCAGTCTTTCGACAATGTTCCGAAATCGGCTTGGGAATTTTACATTGGCGGCTACCAACCCACCCAAAAATGGCTCAAAGACCGCAAAGGAAGGAAACTCGGTTTTAACGACGTCAGGCATTACCAGCGGATTATTGCCGTTTTGGTAGAAACGGAAAAGATTATGAGGGAAATAGATGAAATAATCATATAAAATAAAATTCAAAGTTATGAATGAATTAATATCTCCAAAATATCAAATGAGACTCATCGAAAAAGTAGAAAATGCTCTTTGGTCAGAATTTCCAGTTTCAAAATATAAGAACGTCGAATATTACATACAAAAATGGCAAAAATGGGAGGATGAATATGATGATTTTGGAAATCCTTTTAAGGTTCCACAGTTTGGTATTGTAAAAAAAGATGGAAACATTGATTTAAAACCAACGCTACATGCTATTAGCAGATGTGACGGAGGAGAAACATTATTGAAAATCGCAATAGATTTAGGCGTTGACACACCTGATTTTATTCCTTCAATTCCAACTTTTAAGAATGCTCTAAAATCAGATTACAAAACGGCTTATGACACTTTTATGAAAGCATATAAACAAATAGAAACAGACCCAAGTCTTGCAATTGGATTAGCAAATTCTGCATTGGAAAGTATTATTAAAGAGATATTGAAAGAAGACAGAATTAATAGTGCAATCAAAAATACCGAAACGTTATATAGCTTGACTGTCGAAATTTTAAAAATATTTCAATTATATCCTAATTCGGATATGCCAAAAGAAATAAAAACGATTGGAAGTTCATTGTTAGCGATTAATCAAAATATTGAAAAATTGAGGAGCGAAAAAACAAATGTTCATGGGAAAACAGCAGACGATTATATTATAGAGGATTCTCTATATGCGTATTTTATAATTAATAGTATAGTTACTGTTGGATTATTCTTAAATTCTTATTATAAAAATAAATTTCCACCAATTGTAATAGATAATCATACAGATTTTGATGATGAATTCAATTTGCCATTTTAAAACCATGCCTTACAACCCAAATATTCACCATTGCTGCAGCATTCGCCTGAAAGGATATGATTATTTACAGGCGGGAATGTATTTTGTAACAATGTGCGTGCAAAACCGCGAATGTTGTTTGGCAAAATTACGGATGGTGAAATGATGTTGAATGATGCGATAAAAATCATATTCCGCTGTATGCCGAAATGCCTTTGCGAATAGGTAAAGTTTACATATCGCTGTCTGATTTTTCAAATTTGAAATATCCAGTTACAAGCAAAATAAAATAACAGCCTTTCAGCGCAACATGCAAATCCTGTTGCATATATTCATTTGATAATATTATGTAATTGAATCCGCGAATTCATAAATTTTTTACAAAATATTGCAGGTTATAAATTTTTTTGTACCTTTGCGCTCGAAAAGTGGAAAAATTTGGCTGCTTGCAACCACAGGAAAAAATGCTAAAATGCAAAATTGACAATGTCTGTCGCAAATTTCAGCCACATATTTTCCCAATTAAAAATTAATTACAAATTTAAATTATGTTTTATTATGGGATTTTTATTTACATCAGAATCGGTTTCGGAAGGACATCCGGATAAAGTAGCCGATCAAATTTCAGATGCAATTCTTGACGAATTTTTACGTCAGGATGAAGATGCAAAAGTTGCATGCGAAACGCTTGTAACAACAGGATTGACCGTTATTGGCGGTGAAGTTCGTTCAACGGGTTATGTAGATGTTCAATCAGTTGCCCGTCGAGTTATAAATCGTATCGGCTACACCAAAGCCGAATATATGTTTGATGGCAATTCGTGCGGCGTGATTTCTGCAATTCACGAACAGTCGCCAGATATTAATCAGGGAGTAGTTCGCCAAAAAGCCGAAGACCAAGGCGCCGGCGACCAGGGATTAATGTTCGGCTATGCCTGCGATGAAACAGAAGAATTGATGCCGTTATCATTAATGTTGTCTCAAATACTTGTACACGAATTGGCTGTTATTCGTCGCGAAAACAAGCAAATGAAATATTTGCGCCCAGATTCAAAATCGCAGGTAACAATAGAATACGGCGAAGACAACCTGCCTGAGAAAGTTCATACTATCGTGATTTCGACTCAGCATGATGAGTTTGATGACGAAACAGCCATGCAACAAAAAATAAAAGATGACGTTGTCAATATTCTCATTCCGCGAGTAAAAAAACGTTTGCCTGCGCAGATTCAAAAAATAATAGGCAATAAATTCATATTGCACGTCAATCCGACAGGCAAGTTTGTTATTGGCGGTCCGCATGGCGACACGGGTTTAACAGGTCGTAAAATCATAGTTGATACTTACGGAGGCAAAGGAGCGCACGGCGGCGGCGCATTTTCGGGGAAAGATCCGAGTAAGGTTGACCGTTCAGCAGCTTATGCAGCGCGTCATATTGCAAAAAACATCGTAGCCGCAGGCATTACAAGCGAAGTGCTGGTTCAGGTGTCGTATGCAATAGGAATAAGCAAGCCTGTAAATATTTACGTCAATACTTACGGCAAATCCAAAGTCAAGTACAGCGATGAAGATATTGCTGTTAAAATTGCCGAAATTTTTGACTTGCGTCCTGCAAAAATCATTGAACGGTTTGCATTGAAAAACCCTATTTTTGAAGAAACGGCAGCCTACGGACATTTTGGACGCAACAGTTACACAAAAAGCATAGAACTTGTACGTAACGGTAAAAAAGTGAAAAAGGACGTTGAATTTTTTGCATGGGAAAAACTTGATTATGTTGAAAAGTTGAAAAAGGCATTTTTTTAACAAACAGTGTTTTTAATATATAAGACACGCATAACAATTTTACAGTTAATATTCATGAAAGGGGCTGTTGCAAAGACAGCCCCTTTTTTGCATCATTACCAACTATGCATAGATGCAAAGGTTCTAAGAAACAAAAAGGCATCTGCCCGAATTTACTTTTCATATTCCATTACCAAGCGGTCAATTTCATCCTCTTTGATTTTATTTTTTACATCTAAAACAGATAATGGATCCTTTATTCCATATTTTTGTTTCTTTATACACAGTTTTAAATTTTTCAGTAATTTCATTTTCATCATAAAATTGTGGCGTGAACGTTCCATTTTTTACAAAAATATTTTTTATGAACCAATCAGTCCTTCTAACTTTTCCTTTTATGTAAAAACATCCTACAAATAATCCGTTGTTTTTTAACACACGGTTTATTTCAGAAAATGCTTTTTCTTTATCGGGAAAAGCGTGAAAACCATTCATGGATAAAACTACATCAAAAGTTTCATTCTCAAAGGGTATATTTCCTACATCTCCCTGTTTACATTCTATATTGTTTATATTATAATTTCCAAATCGTTCTTTTGCTATGTCCAACATATCTTTTGAATAATCCATACATATAATTTCCGCATTTTTTATTCTCAAATATTTTTCATACGTCAATATTCCGGTTCCCGCCGGAATATCCAGTATTTTGCCGGAAAAATCATCGGGTATATTTTCAAGTAATTTTATTGAATATTCTTTATCGGTAAATCCCCAAATAATTTTTGCGATTATTTTAAACAATGGCTTTTCCGATAAAATATAATCGTCATATATATTTGAGACAGATTTATATCCTTTATTTATTGTATCCTTTTTCATAATATTATTTTATACTATTTTCATAATTTTGTCAACAATTTTGGCCTGGATTTCGCATAACGTTTCGGCTGTTTACGACGGTTTGGCGGCCCGAATAGAAAAATGCGTAGCATTTTTAGGGCTGGCAAACTGTGGGTGTAGTGAGCCGTGGGAATGGAGCGAAGCGGAATGACCTAGGCGAACGAAACCCCGAGCCGCTACTGCGGCGAAGCGTAAACAGTCCTGT
>JAISLW010000181.1 GCA_031277105.1 Planctomycetaceae bacterium
CAATAGTTCAATATCAGGCAAGATATTTACACTTACGTTTACGTTTACACTTATGTTTACACTTTAACCCAATATTTTACAATGATAATACCTCCGCCGATAACGCCAATAATTCATGTTCCTATTCAATTTGAATTGGAACATCCGCATGATTTGCTTACGCGTAATTTTTTATTTGACGTAGAATTATTTGCTAGTTTACTTGAACATTATGGCGATTCCGGTATCGTTAGGTTAATTGATCTTAAATCACTTGCGAACCAATCGCCGATAATAATTGACAATAACTTGCAAGAAGTGATAGGCGACTTGCTTTTTTCGGCTCAATTCAAAAGCGGCATTTACTCGAATATATTCCTCTTTTTTGAACATCAATCCCGCAAGGTACGCCGTTTTTGGCTTCGTTGTTTACGCAAGTTGTTAGAATTTTACGAAATATACGATGCTGATCCGAAGAACATGATTGGCAAAGGCGGCAAGTATCCGTATTCGATAGTCGTTTTGCTTTATCATGGTCAAATTCGTTGGGAGGATTTGTTGCAGTTGCGTGATATGATGGAGTTGCCGTCGGGTATGGACCCTAATGTGTTATGGTTTCCGGTGATTTTGATAGACTTATCCAAGATACGCCGCGATAAATTGACGGGGCATCCGGCATTGATGGCGCTTTTGGACACGTTGATTTCTTATTCGGAAGGCAAGTTGGTGGAGAGTTTTGAACGTGTAGTTAGTTATTTTGAGCAAGTCAAAAATGATCAACGCACGTATGGTTGGCTAAAATCGCTAACCAGATATTTTGTAGCCCTAGCCAAAATCGGCTTCGAAACCGTTACTGAAACAATTTCAAAAATTATTAACGAAAAGGAGACCAAAGAAATGGTAACTTCAACAATGCAAGAACTATTACAAGAAGGAAGAAAAGAAGGAATAAAAGAAGGAATAAAAGAAGGCAAGATCGAAAGTAAGATTCAAGCTGTTCTTAAAATCCTTAAAGTTCGTTTTAAGCGTATTCCTGTAGCGACAGAAAATGCAATTAAGTCTTACAAAGATCCGATTGCATTGGAATCGCTTATTGAACAAGCAGTGATTTGCGAGACCTTATCGGAATTTGAACGAGATCTTGCTCATTTGTGAAATTGATATGCGTAATTAAAATAGGGCATCTCTAAAAATTCATTTTTTTGTAAAAAGGTAAGCGGTGTTTCGCCGAAATATCGCAATACGTATAAAACAATTATTAAACTTTAATAATTCATAACGTACAAATAGATGTATTTTAGACATTGTGAAATAATAAAATTTATTGATGTCGTAAACTCTACTGCGGCGTTTCAGCGCTGTGTTTGATTTTTTTAGCCGCCTACCTGAACAAATGAATTTTTAGAGATGTCCAACACAATTAGTGAAAAAAATATCTTGATCAATTTTTAACAACCTAACATGAGGGACAAATGAGACAATTTTTTTTAACAAAAATTTTTTTTACAAAAAATTGTTATCTAGTTTTCCAAAAAACTACTCCCTACACCTACACCCTAAAACCTAGCGCTTACATTTTTGTGAACGGTTACTAAAAACTTAGTCCCTCATTTACTTGCAAGTAATTAACAATAACACCAGAAAAAAATTATGTCAGTTCGTATCGTTTTAACCTTAACCTTAACGTTTTTAATTGCGGTTTCACCAAACTTAACCGCCCAAACCAAAAACTCAAACCAACAAAAGAAAGCCGTCAAAATGACTCAACCTCAAATCACAAACACTAATCACACCCCAAAAACTAAACAATTATCACATCCAAATTGGACAAAAATTTGGACTCAATCCGTAACCGAACTCAAAGCCGAAGCGCACATGTTTACACATAACAAATCTGGTGCGCCGTTGCTATACTTAACTTGCGACGACGATAATAAAGTTTTCTGTATTGCCTTCCGCACGCCGCCTACCGATAACACCGGAATTGCCCACATAATGGAACATTCGGCGCTCTGCGGCTCGCAGAAATTCCCGTCCAAAGAACCATTCGTCGATTTGTTAAAAGGGTCATTGCAAACCTTCCTCAACGCCTTCACATCAGACGACCGCACAATGTACCCCGTTGCCAGCCGTAATAATAAAGACTTCCGAAACCTAATCGACGTTTATCTTGACGCCGTTTTCTTTCCCAATGTTAAAAAAATTCCCGAAATTCTAATGCAAGAAGGTTGGCACTACGAAGTCGATGAAACCGGAAACCTCTCATACAACGGCATCGTTTACAACGAAATGAAAGGCGTATATTCATCGCCGCAAAGCGTCCTTTACCGCACAATACAAAAATCAATGTACCCCGAATCGACCTACGTAAACGACTCCGGCGGCGCCCCAGATAATATCCCCGAACTAACACAAGAAAAATTTATAGAATTTCACAATAAATTTTACCATCCGTCAAACTCAATGATTTATATTTACGGTAACGGCGATGTTGCCGAACATCTCGATTTTCTCGATAAAGAATACTTGAGCAAATTCACTAAACAAAATATCGACGCCAAAGTTACCACACAACCGCCTTTTGATAAACCCAAAGATATTACAGCCGAATACTCCGTCGATGCCGGCGAATCCACAAACGAAAAAACATTTTTAAGTATGAATTATCTGCTGCCGCCAATAATCAACGATCCCCAAAAAAGCTACGCATTCGACCTCCTAACATACATACTCATCGGCAGCGAATCCGGTCCCCTCAAACGAGTGCTAATCGACGCCGGAATCGGATTAGATGTTAGTTGCTCGTTTGACTCGTCTATCTTACAACCCTGCTTCTCAATCATCGTACATAACTCCGATCCCGACAAAAAACAACAATTCATCAACATCATCGAAGATACGCTCAAAAGACTCGTAACCAATGGCGTCGACCGCAAACTAATCGAAGGCGCAATCAATCGCACGGAATTTACATTGCGAGAATTTCAAGTTTCAGGTTTCCCCAAAGGACTCGTTATAAATATGGGCATCCTTGACGCATGGACTTACGGCGGCGATCCCCTCAAACATCTGCGTTTTGAACAGATTTTGACAGATATTAGAGCAGGCGTCGCAAATAATTATTTTGAAAATCTAATTAAAGAATTTCTAATCGAAAATAAATCGCGCGGCTTCGTTATGCTAAAACCAAAACAAGGACTAGAAAAAGAAAACGCCGATAAATTAACCGCTAAACTTGCCGAAATCAAAAAATCATTGACCGCCGAACAACTCGATAAAATCAAAGAAAACCAGCAAACCCTAATAAAACGACAAGCAACGCCAGATAAACCCGAAGACGTAGCAAAAATTCCTACTCTCGATATTTCCGATATTGACCGGACGGCGGAAAAAATTCCGTTTGAACACACAGACGGCTACCTAAATATTCAGACCGAAACAAACGGAATTGCGTATATTTCAGTTTATTTCGACGCTTTGCAAAAAATTAACGTTACAAAAAATAACGGCGAAGATTATAGTCCATACGTTTCGCTTCTGTCGGAATTTTTGACGCGTGTTGACACGAAGCATTATAGTTACGGCAAGTTGAACAGTGAAATTGATCTTCACACCGGCGGCATGTCGGCAGGTCTAGCATGGCACGTACTAAAACAAAATAACCCGAACCCGCAACAACAACCGGAATTTACGTCGTCTTTTCTTATTAGGACAAAGGTAATGCTTCCGAAATTGGAGACGGGTTTGAATTTAGTGTTGGAGGTGATAGACAATTCGCAGTTTGACGATCTTGCTCGTTTGAAGGAGATTATTCAAGAGTTGCGCGTAGGTATGGAACAATCGTTACTGTCGGCGGGGCAACGTTACGCTCAATTGCGTTCAGCGTCCTACTTCTCCGCATACAACGCATACAAAGAAAAAATTTCAGGTATTGATTACTATCGTTTTCTTGTCGATCTCGAAAAGAATTTTGACAAGGAAGGCAAGAACGTAGCGAAAAAATTGAAAGAGGTAGCGGACGCAATTTTACACAATTCAAAAGCAGAAGTTTATGTAACGTTGTCAGCGAAAGACTTCGCCAATTCAAAAAATATATTGGATAAATTCAAAGCGAAATTATCCGACAAAAAATCCGTTACGCAACAAATAGACTTCAAAGAAAATCAACGCAACGAAGCCGTAATAATCCCGTCGCGCGTCCAATACGTCGTAAAAACCGCAGATTATCGCAAGTCCGGCTTCGTATATTCGGGCAAAATGATGGTGTTGGCGAATATTTTGAGAACGGGTTATTTGTGGAACAATATCCGCGTGCAAGGCGGCGCTTACGGCGGCGGCGTTTCGTTTGACCGGCACGGCGTATTTTCACTGTGGTCGTATCGCGACCCGCATCTAAAACGAACCGTCGATATTTATGAAGGTGTTGCGGATTATTTGGAGAATCTAGAACTATCGGAAGAAGAATTAACAAAATCAATCATCGCAACTATCGGAAGTCTGGACAAACCGCTAACGCCGGCAGAAAAAGGAGGACGTATTATCGGAATGCACCTCTGCGGATTAACGCAAGAAGATTTGCAAAAAGAAAGAGACGAAGTCTTGTCGACTACCGTTGAAGACTTACGCAATTTCGCAAAAATGTTCAGAGACGGAATGAAACAAAATAATATCTGCGTTTTCGGAAACGAAGAAAAATTAAAAGAAGATAACTCTCTATTCAAAAATCATATCAGACCAATCGACTAAAAATCAAAGTAACCGTTCACGGAAATTTTAAGCGTTAGATTTTTAGGGGTTAGGGAGTAGGGGATAGGGATTCGTTTTAACAATTTTTTATTACAAAAAAATTGTCCCACGTGTCCCTAAAAAAAATCCTTAATTCCAAATTCCGAATTTATTCTGGGAAGGCTTGGGGGAAATTTTATATATGTTAAATTACTGCCCTTTGTTGCAAAATGAATCAGAGAATTGTATCGTTTTGTAATTTTACAATCATTTTGACGAGCCAAAAATTAGTTGCGATTGATGTTTGGGAGAAATGATTGAGATTTTAATTTCTGATTATATTTTGTAACGAGTTTTTGAATTATGCGTATTACAATTTCTGTAACAAAAATTTAATCAAATAATTTTTAGGTAAATTTATGAAAACTTTCAAAAGATGTTTTTTTGTAACGATAATTCTTTTTGTAATCGTGAATCTCTTAAATTTCACGCT
>JAISLW010000182.1 GCA_031277105.1 Planctomycetaceae bacterium
CCCCTTGCCTAAATTAACACCCAAATTAACATTGGCTGTAACGTCAATATTCATATTGACTTCGGCGTTGCATTCTGACAAATAATTTGTCTTTTTCATGTTATTCTCCTTTACTGTAAAGGGTTAAACAAATAATAAAAAATTTTAATCGCAACCAAAATCTAATCCGCAAAAAACTTTTTTGCACAAAATTAAAAATTAAATTTGTCACAATTAAACCAAACGCATTTTTCGTTACAAAAAATCAAGAGCAAAAAAATTCGATTCACAGATTAAAAAAATTATTTTTTAAAAATCTATCTAATCTGCGTAATCGGTGGACAAAAAAATTGCTCTGAAATTTTGTAACACGAGGGCGGTAGTATAAATCATTCTGCAAAATAACACAAGATCAGTATGCAAAAATTTTCAAAAATTTTTTTGATTTAAAAAATCTACATATTGGTATCTCTAAAAATTCATTTTTTTGGGACACTTGACGTGTGCTTAAATTTTTTTATTATAATGTTTAATATAGTGAATTTTATTTTTTTCTTTTGTTGTTACAAAAAAATTTGTCCCACTTGTCCCTCCTGTCTCACTTGTCCCACGAATTCCGAATTTGTTAAAAAAACTCTGTGAGGTTAAAGTAATAATGTCGAGTTGTGTAGTATTATTTTCGGGCGGTCTTGATAGTACGTTGGCTGCTAGGGTATTGTTGAATCAGGGTATTGTTGTTTTGGGTTTAAATTTTGTTACGCCTTTTCATGATGCGTCTGATATAGCAAAAGAGCAAGCGGCTGAATTGGGTATAGAGTTAATTGTTTACCGGACTGGCGACGATTATATTAAACTTATTTCAAATCCGCAGTGGGGATATGGCAAAGCCGTTAATCCGTGCGTTGATTGTAGAATAGAAATGTGTCGTGTTGCGGGCAAAATTATGAAGGAGCGTAATGCTGATTTTGTTGCGACGGGCGAGATTGCGGGGCAGCGACCGAATAGTCAAATGCAGCATCAATTGAGTTTAATTGCGAGGGAATCGGGTTTGTGCGGTTTTTTGGTTCGCCCGCTTACGGCGGCGGTTCTAGAGCAGACGGAAGCGGAAAAATTAGGGCTTGTCAACAGGAGTAGATTATTTGGTTATACGGGACGCGGACGCGGGCATCTTGTAGCGCTGGCAAAAAGATTGGGAATAAAAAAAATACCGCAACCGTCCACAGGTTGCCATCTATGCGAAAAATCATACGAACCGCGCGTAAGAGACCTGTTCAAATATGAATCAAATCCGTCAAATTGGGACGCCGAAATCCTAAACGCAGGAAGACAAATAAGATTAGACCCAATTTTATACAACTTCAAATTAAACGAAAAAACAGAAAACGAAAAAATATTAAACGAAAAAAAATTAAAAGCCGTCGTCGCAAGAAACGAAAAACAATGCCATACGCTCGAATTATTGTACAATAATTCAGACGCAAGACCGGCAATATTATTCATGCCGGAATCCTTCAACGCGCCAACGGCAATGATTATAGGAATAGATAACTTGGACGACGATATTCTAAAAATAGGCGAAGCGCTGGTTATGGAATTTACTAACTTGCAAAAAAATATTCAAAAAAATAAAATAATAAAAATAAAATACGGAAATAAAACTAATCCCGCCGAATTATTATACCAATGCCAAAATACAAACAAAAAAAAATATAAATGGGAAAATTTATAAACAAATACACAGATCGTACTTGAATTGCAGCGAGATTATACTGCTCGTACTTGAAATTCAGCGATTATACTGCTCGTATTTGAAATTCAGCGATTTAAAAGCGTCAAAGCCTGCCGTCCGAAAGCTAGGCAGGCGAAGGTAAACGAAAACTCAAGTACGAATAGTTTAAAAAGCGTCAAAGCCTGCCGTCCGAAATCTAGGCAGGCGAAGGTAAACGAAAACTCAAGTGCGAACAGTTTAATATAACCGCTAAATGAAATTTTAAACACGCAATTTTAGGGAATAAGATGTAAGGATTAGGGAGTAGTTTTTTTAGAAAATGTGAGAACAGATTTTTTGTTACAAAAAAATTGTCCCACTTGTTCCTCCTGTCTCTCAAAAAACGCCAATACGTAATTTGCTAAACAAATTTTTGGCGGATGGTTATTTTTTGTAACGAAAGACGCGTATATTTTTTTAAGATTATAAATTTTATGTTTTCATTATTTAGACCGGATATAGAGGTTAGCGGCGTGATTGATTTGACGGTTGAGCGGTTGCGTGTTGCGGGGATTAAGGCGCTTTTGCTTGATGTTGACAGTACGCTTAAACGTTATGGTAATTCTGATCCGGCGCCTGAGGTAATTGATTGGTTAGAGCGGATGCGGGCGGCGGGTTTGGGGTTATATCTGATTTCAAACGGCGGCGGCGTAAGGATACAAAAATTCTCTCAAAACGTACAAATACCGTTTATAGCGCCGGCAATGAAACCGTTGCCGTTTGCAATTCATCGCGTCATAAAGTCAATGAATTACGAAAAAAAAACTACGGCAATGGTAGGCGATCAATTATTTACAGACGTACTTGCTGGAAAACTAGCGGGAATTTTGACTATACTTGTAAAACCGCAAGGCGAAAAAGAAGAGCCTTGGTTTGCAAGAATAAAACGACCGCTAGAAAAACTTTTTTTGAAACGATAATTCAAATGCGTAACCATTCACGAAAATTTAAACGCCAGATTTTAGGATGTAGGTGATAGGGGTTAGAGTTTTTAATTAAGAGTTATGAATTTAGAAAAATAATTTTTTGTTATAAAAAAATTTGTCCCTCCAGTCCCACTTGTCCCTAAAAATTTCGTTATGATAACTTATTAAACGAATTTCCGCGACGGTTACAAATTTAAAATTTATGGGGTAATTTTTTAGCATGGATAATAATAATTTTGATACGTTTATTGATCTTGACGAAGTTCAATTTGATATAGGTCGTGCCGACCGGTGCGGGTTTCCCGAAGTCGTTTACGGCGAAGGCAAATCGCAAGAAACTATATGGAAAATATTTCAAACAATCATTCAACATAATATTGACGGTTTTGCAACTCGCATAAGCGAAGATAAGGGATTATTTTTAGAGCGGGAATTGATAAGGTGCGAAGTAAAATTTTCCTATAATAAGATTGCGAAAACGATACGTATTTTTAAGCAAAACGGCGAGTCAATGGAAGCGTGCGGGAAGGTTGCGGTTATATCGGCGGGGACGAGTGATTTACCGGTTGCGGAGGAAGCGAGGGAGACGGTTCTTTGGACGGGCGCTAATGTTGTTTTTATTCAAGACGTGGGCGTTGCGGGACCGCATAGATTGCGTGCGAAGTTGAATTTGTTTAGCGATGCGGATGTAGTAATTGTTGTTGCGGGGATGGAGGGCGCTTTACCGAGTGTTGTGGGGGGATTTGTTCAAGCGCCGGTTATTGCTGTGCCAACAAGCGTAGGTTACGGAGCAAGTTTTGGAGGACTTGCGGCGTTGTTAGGTATGTTGAATAGTTGTGCGTCAAATGTTACGGTTGTAAATATTGACGCCGGATTCAAAGCCGGATACGTCGCAGGACTAATCGCAAAAAAATGTAAAAAATAACAGGAAAACAACGCTAAATTTCAAGGTAACCGTTCACAAAAATTTAAGCGTCAGGTTTTAGGGAATAGGTTGTAGCGGAACAATTTTCGTTACAATAAATCTATCCTCTATCCTCTATCCCCTATCCCCTATCCCCTACCCCCTACCCCCTATCCTCTATCCCCTACGCCCTACACCCTACGCTCTATCCCCTATCCCCTACCCCCTACCCCCTACACCCTATCCTCTAAAATTCTAAAATTGCGTGAACGGTTACAAATATTCGAGTATGATCTGTCTGTATTGAGTGGATCAATAGATTTAACTATTCTTATAATTACGGATTTTCCGGCGTTTCTGAATTTATCATTGGAATTTTTTAATATCTATTTTTCTTTGTATTGTAATAGAATTAATTTGTTTAATTAGTCGAAAATGAATGTAATTGCCGATAGTTAAAAATTCATTTGACAATGTATGCGGTTGTTTGCCGAATATTTGCGATGCGGTTTATATTGTCGATAAATTTTTATAGATTCATTTTATCTGATTTACAATTTACTCTATACCAATTTTATTTTAATGAGAATATTTATTAAGACGTTTTCGATAATTATTTTGGTTGCGTCGATATTTTTTGTAACGAAAATACCTGCGTTAGGACAAGGCGTGATGCTTAGGGGTATTGGCGCGGTCAACGCTTCAATGGCTGGCGTTGCGACGGGTACGCCTCTTGATTCTGCGGGCGCTATTCATTGGAATCCCGCGTCGATTTCGGCGCTTAAAAAGAGCGAGCTTGCTTTTGGATTAGGTTTAATTTTTCCTGAAACGAAAGTTACTTCGTCGATTCCCGCTATTAATTTGTCCGGTTCAACTAAAGGCGAAGCCGGTACGATTCCTAATCCGAGTATGTCGTTTGTTTGGCGGCGTTGTCCTAAATCGCCTGTAACATTTGGGCTAGGCGTATCTGCTATCGGCGGCGCCGCTTCGCTTTATTCTGCCGATACAACAAACCCTGTATTAGGCGGTTACGCTAAATCGTCGCAAGTCGTCATCTTCCAATTAACGCCGACTCTTGCGTATAATGTAACTAATCGATTTTCAATCGGCGTAGCGCCGTTGATCGATCTTGCGTCTTTGTCAATTAACCCGATGCAATTAGGTCAATCATTGATTCCGGGCAGCGAGTTACACAATTACGGCACGCGTTATGCGTGGGGCGGCGGTTTTCAGATCGGCACGTTTTATGATTTCAAAAATCATTATAAATTTGGTTTCATGTTCAAATCGCCGATGTGGTTTGAAAATTTAAGATACGAAGGTAAAACCGTTGGCGCTCCGTTAAATCCTTCCAAGCCGGAGAGTGGTTCGTTTGATTTTGATTTACCGTTGACGTTATCGTTTGGGTTATCTTATGATGGTTTTAGGGATATGGTGATTGGCGTTGACGTGCGTTATTTTGATTATTCGTCGACGCCTGGTTTTGACAAGGGAGTAATTTACAAAAATAATATTCCGCATGTTGGCGGTCTTGACTGGGAGAGTATTTGGTCGGTTGCGATTGGCGTGCAAAAAAAGTGGAGTGATAAATTGACGTTGCGGATGGGGTATTGTTGGAATGAGAATCCGATACCGAGTCGTAGTTCAATGTTAAATGTTGCGGCGCCGTTGACGATAGAACATACAATTAGTATCGGCGCAACATACGCAGTTGTCCGCAACCTAGAATTTGCCGTATCATACGCTCATGGTTTCAAAGGAAAAACTACAGGAAATTTCACCGCGCAAAATTTCAACGGCGTCGTAACAAACGAAACTTCCGGCGATGAAATAATGATGGGAATAACAAAAAAATGGTAAATTGAATTTCTAATAACCATTTTTTGTAACCGTTCACGGAAATTTTAAGCGAAAAATTTCCGTGAACGGTTACAATTATTTGATAGTTGTTAAAGCCGTGATATTTGACGACCGAATATGCTGACTATCATATTTAAAGGTTAAATTAGAAATTATAAAATTGTCAAAAATTAATTTTCAAAAATTTTTTCTATTAAAAAAATTTCGTTTTTTATTTTTGGCAAATAATCAAAAGAGACTATAAATTCAAGTGAATTTCTAAATATATTTTATTCTTCTCAATTTTAATTTTCTTATTGCAAACAACAAAA
>JAISLW010000262.1 GCA_031277105.1 Planctomycetaceae bacterium
GGCGTCCCGCCTGCATTTTGCCGCAAGGCAAACAAAAAGGCTGTTGAGATATTAAACCTCGCTCATTTGCGGTTGAGTACAACCGCATGCAGGCGAGACGCCCGCGATCCTGGGATGCAGGCGTTCCGCCTGCGAATCTGACGAAACACCAGGCGAAATGTTTGCGATCCTGAATCGCCTGCGATCTTGAAATGCAGGCGAGACCGACGGATCGCGGGCGTCCCGCCTGCATTTTGCCGCAAGGCAAACAAAAAGGCTGTTGAGATATTAAACCTCGCTCATTAGCGGTTGAGTACAACCGCTTGCAGGCGAGACGCCCGCGATCCTGTGATGCAGGCGTCTCGCCTGCGAACCTGAAGGAACATAGGCGAAATGCCTGCGATCCTTCAAACGATTTTTTGTAACAAAAAATCGTTCTCTAAATTTCTAAAAAACTACTTCCTATTCACTATTCCGTAATCCCTAATCTATCGCTTAAATTTTTGCGAACGGTTACAATTTTTTAGAGATGTCCATCAAAAAAATTATTCATATTCTGATTTATCTAAAATAGCGCCTTCGATGAGGTTTGTTGCGTCTGATCGGCTGTCGCAACCAGTCATCAATTGGACGAATATTTTGTTGCTAATAGTATCCCGCAACGCCTTAACATGACCATCACAAAATGAAACCATCACAACACTAGGATGATAAGACGAAGGACGAGCGCTCTGATACCAGTCTGCGCCAAATACCGTAGAAACACATTGATTAAATTGTCGCGGAATACGGTCTTCTGTAGTTTCAGTCAACGAACAACCGCTACTAAACGACACGTATTGTTTAGGCTCCGTTTGAGCCGCTTCAAACGACATCGGCGTATATGGCGTTATATAATCTCTCGCCCAACAAAAACCAATTGATCCCTCAATCTTATCCTTGCCAGAATCAAGATCATCTGGCGTATCTGGCGAATAAGAATCTCCGATTCTTTCACAACAAAAATGCGTTCCTTCCGTCGCAATCCAAAAACCTGAATTTACATTTTCAGCAATTAAAAGCGTTGAACTGGCACCGTCAAATTTTGAAATATCATCTACGCGAACAATTCCAGAATCATGCTGATCTCTAATTCGGGCTAAATCAAGAAATACGCCGTTATACGACTTAGAATCATAAGTCCAATGCGGATCAACTGTGGTGAAATCATCTACTGCTCCTGCGTTTACTTGGTAATTTAATCCTCTGTTTTGTTTATTTCTGCTACTTGGGCAAAATAGTATTGGGATGTCGTTTATAGTCGGCGTTTCGCCGGCGGGTAAACTTAAATTTGCTAGACTTGCTTTTAAGTCAGATTCTTCTAATTGCGGCAAAATTTGTACGACCCAGCTTGCTTGACCTCTAGTTGTTCCGAATGTCATGAAATCGCGCCAACCTGGGAAAGCGTTTTTGCTGTTTTCATAAACGAGCAGCGCCGTTGCGACGTTGCGTTGATTATTGGTGCATGTAATTCGGCGACCGGATTCACGCGCCGATTGAATAGCAGGCAAAAGCAACCCCGCAAGCAAACCAATAATCGAAATCACAACCAATAACTCAATAAGCGTAAAACCACGCCTAAATAAATCTCTTTTCATTTTTGTACCTAATCTTTCTTTTTTGAGTTGTTAACATTTGGGTAATTTTCTAAATGGCGTCTCTAAAAATTCATTTTTTTGCAAAAAGGTAGGCGGTGTTTCGCCACTGTGTTTATTTTTTGGTCCGCAATACGTGTAAAACAATTATTAAATTTTAATAATTCATAATGTATAAAATAGACATATTTTAGGCATTGTGAAATATTAAAATTTATTAGCGACATAAACTCTACTGCGGCGTTTCGGCGAAACGCCGCCTACCTGGACAAATGAGTTTTTAGAACTTGCCTAAAATTTTATTTTAGCAAATTACCGGACAGGATTCTTTTTGAGGGACAAGGGAGACTGGAGGGACAAGGGGACAATTTTTTTTCGTTACAAAAAATCGTCTGAAGGATCGCAACCGTCTCGGCTGCGATTCTTTTGACGATTTTTCGTTACAAAAAATCTGTCCCAATAATTCCGAATTCCGAATTCCGAATTTTTTTTACATTTCTTTTATTGCTTTGTAGGGGCCCATGTTTCTTGTTTTTTCAACTATTTCGGTGATGAATTTTTGGAATTTTGCGCCTTCGGCGGCGGATATCCATGAGAAGTGAACTCTTTCAATATCTATTCCTATTGTGTTAAGTAGTTCTCTGAATAGTATCCATCTTCTTCTTGCGTGGAAGTTTCCGCTTGTGTAATGGCAATCGCCTGGATGACAACCGCTAACTAGAACAGAATCGGCGCCGTTTTCAAATGCTTTTATTATTAAATTAAAATCAATTCTTCCCGTACACGGCAATCTTATAATCCGTAAATTAACCGGATACTCAAGACGACTCGTTCCCGCAAGATCAGCCCCAAGATACGTACACCAATTACAAACAAATGCTATCACCTTCGGCTCGAAACGTTCATTAACAGATTCAGATTCCATCGAATTTTATTTAAGGTTAAGGGTTAAGGATTAGGGTTAAGGGTTAGTTTTTTTAGTTCTATAAAAAAATGTAATATATTAAATTATTCGTACTTGAGTTTGCGTTTACCTTCGCCTGCCTAGCTTTCGGACGGCAGGCTTTGACGCTTTTAAATCGCTGAATTTCAAGTACAAGCAGTATATTTGAAAATTTTTTGATTAAAAATTGCGTTAATTTTTGATTCAAAAAAAATATAAATACGATATAGTTTCCAAGTTCAATTGAATATATTACGAAAAGGTTTATTTTACGAATAATCTTGAATTGCTTTAACATTTACGGTTTTATTTTCGCGTAGAAAAGAGATAGCGTCGAGAAATGCTTTTGCGCCTCTTATTGTTGTTACTAATGGTATGCTTATTCTCATTGCTGTAGTTCTTATTAGTATTTCGTCTCTTACGGGATTTTTTCCTGACGGCGTATTGATTATCCATTGTACATTTCCGTCGATCATTCTGTCAAGTATGTTTGGTCTTTCGCCTTCAACGATTTTTGCGACGATTTCTACGTTGAATCCCATGCTTGCTATAACGGCGCCTGTTCCTCTTGAGGCGATGATTTTGAAACCTAGATTTATGAGTTGTTTTGCGATTTCACCTATTAGCGGTTTATCAGCTTCTTTTACGGATACGAAAACGTTTCCGCTCAAAGGAATAGGGACGCCTGTTGCGTTTTCGCCTTTTGCGAATGCTTCTCCGAAAGTTTCTGCGATTCCCATTACTTCTCCTGTTGATTTCATTTCGGGGCCTAGTCGCGTATCGACGCCTGGGAATCTTGTCCATGGGAATACTGATTCTTTTACGGCGACGTGATTTATTTCTTGCCAACGTTTGAACGGTTCTGCGAGAAACATTTCTGATAATTTTTCGCCTAACATGACTCTTGTTGCGATTGCAGCCATTGGTTCGCCTATTGCTTTGCTTACGAATGGAATAGTTCGGCTTGCGCGGGGGTTGACTTCTAGTACGTAGATTAGGTTATTTTTAATTGCGAATTGTATATTTAGCAGTCCTATTACGTTCATTTTAATTGCGATTTTTCTTGTTGCGTCTTCAAGTTGTCTGATTAATTTTGGCGTTAGCGATTGTGGCGGTATAGAGCAAGCGGAGTCGCCGCTGTGTATTCCAGCTTCTTCGATGTGTTCCATTATTGCCGCGACGATTACGTTGCTTCCGTCGGCGACGGCGTCGACGTCTATTTCGATAGCGTCTTCTAAAAAGCGGTCAATTAGGATCGGTCTATTTTCATCTATTGTCAAATCTGCTTGTTTTGAATATTGCAGTAGCGCTTCCCAATACGATTTTAAGTCGTCGCGGTCAAAAATGATTTCCATTTTAGCGCCACCTAAAACGAAACTCGGACGCATTAGAACTGGATATCCGATTTTTTCGGCGGCTGTAATTGCGTCGTCTAATGTTGTAGCGGTCGAGCCTTGCGTTTGTCTTATTCCTAGCGATTGCAACATTTCTCCGAATTGTCTGCGGTCTTCGGCGAGCGCAATTGAGGCGACGTTTGTGCCAAGTATAGGAACGTTTTCATCTGCGAGTGATTTTGCTAAATTAAGCGGAGTTTGCCCGCCGAATTGTAATATTACGCCAATCGGATTCTCATGCGCAATTACGCCGAGTACGTCTTCAAGCGTCAACGGCTCAAAATAAAGCACGTCGGAAGTATCGTAATCTGTTGAAACCGTCTCCGGATTGCAATTGAGCATTATTGTGCGGTATCCAAGTTTACGCGCCGTGTAAGCCGCATGACAACAACAATAATCGAATTCTATTCCTTGACCGATTCTATTTGGCCCGCCGCCTAATATTAGTATAGAATTTTTGTTATTATTTTTATCCGGTTCGTCTTCTTCTCCGTAGGTCGTGTAATAATACGGCGTGACGGCGGCGAATTCGGCGCCGCATGTATCGACCATTTTTCGCACGGCGCTTACGCCTTGATCTAGTCTTTGGATACGGACAATTTTTTCTGTTACGCCAAAAATTTCCGCTATGCGTTTATCCGAAAAACCTAGCCGTTTCAATTCAAGCATATCTTCGGACGACAAATTATCTAGCCGTTTATTTTCCAGTTCGATTTCGGCTTGAACGATTTCGGCAATTTGAGATAGAAACCAAGTATCGATTCCGGTCAATCTATTTATCATTTCAATATCGCCGCCTTGCCTGATTCCCCATGCTAATTGATAAAGTCTGTCGCGGGTCGGCGAACTAATTTTGCGATAAATTTCATCGAGCGGCTCCGGCGTATCATCGGCGCTAAATAATCCGAAACGGCGATTTTCTAGCGACCGGACTGTTTTGTGCAACGCTTCCTTGAAAGTTCGACCGATGCCCATTGCCTCGCCTACGGATTTCATTTGAATAGAAAGTATTTCGTTTCCTTCGGGGAATTTCTCAAAAGCGAAACGCGGAATCTTGACGACGCAGTAATCAATAGTAGGTTCAAAACAGACGCTCGTCGTTCCGGTAATATCGTTTTTCAATTCGTCAAGAGTATAACCGACGGCGACTTTAGCGGCTATTTTGGCTATCGGAAAACCCGTCGCCTTAGAAGCAAGCGCAGAACTACGACTAACTCGCGGATTCATTTCTATAACGACAAGTCTGCCGTTACGCGGATTTTGCGCAAACTGAATATTGCAACCGCCCGTCTCTACTCCAACTGCGCGAATAATTTTTATCGAAGCGTCCCGCATTGCCTGATATTCGCGATCCGTCATCGTCTGCACCGGCGCAACAGTAATAGAGTCTCCCGTGTGAATACCCATCGGGTCAAAATTCTCAATAGAACAAACGACGACCACGTTGTCATTTTTATCGCGCATCATTTCCATCTCAAATTCTTTCCAGCCCGCAAGCGACTCTTCGATTAAGATTTCGTTTACCATGCTTGCGGCGAGACCGCCTTGTATTATTTTTTCAAATTCTTCTTTGTTGTAAGCGATGCCGCCGCCGGTGCCGCCAAGCGTAAACGCAGGACGTATCACGCAAGGCAAACCAATTGTTTCGAGCGCCTTGTAAGCCTCGTCGCGAGTACGCGCAAGTTCGCTTTTCGGTAAATCGATACCCGCGTTACGCATTGTTTCGCGAAATAGATCGCGGTCTTCGGCGCGTCTGATAACTTCGCGATTTGCGCCGATCATTTCGATGTTAAGTATGTCGAGGATGCCGGTATCGGCGATTTGAATTGCGATATTGAGCGCCGTTTGACCGCCAAGAGTAGGCAATATCGCATCGGGTAATTCTTTTTTCAGAATTGCCGAAAGATACTCAACTGTTATAGGTTCAATATAAGTGTGATCGGCTATCTCCGGATCCGTCATTATTGTCGCCGGATTGGAGTTCACGAGAACTATCTCGTAGCCCTCCTCCCGCAACGCTTTACACGCTTGAGTGCCGGAATAATCAAATTCGCAAGCCTGTCCAATAATAATCGGCCCCGCGCCGATAATGGCAATTTTTTTAAGATCGGTTCGTTTTGGCATGTTTTAAACTGTTCACGCTTAAGTTTGCGTTTACCGTCGCCTGCCAACTTTCAAACGGCAGACTTGGACGCTTTAAAATCAATAAATTTAAAGTACGAACAGGATAAACTATTTCGTACTGCAATTTGCGGCGTTAAACTAAATTTCAATTTGTAATTTAATCACAAACGCCTAATTCTACACATAGCCCAAATAATTGCAACTCACAATAAAAATTCGGAATTCGGAATTACTTTTAACAATAAATCTTTCTAATCTGTATAATCTGCGGATCAAATTTTTTTGTCCACAGATTACAGAGATTAAAAAGATTATTTTAAATTTGAAATCAAAATCTTTAATTCGGAATTTGGAATTACTTTTAACAATAATCTTTCTAATCTGTATAATCTGCGGATCGAATTTTTTTGTCCGCAGATTACACAGATTAGAAAGATTATTTTAAATTTGAAATAAAAATCTTTAATTCCGCATTCCGCATTAAAATTACTCATGCGGCTGGTTTTTTCTTTTGTGGTATTTTTAAGTTGAATAGTCCGAAGATGTCTTCTTGATTTAATCCTGTTGACATATTAAATCCTCTTGCGCCGGATAATATTAGTTCGGATAGTTCGCGTTTTTCACGCAAGACGCGGTCTATCCTTTCTTCAACCGTGTCAACAGAAATAAACCTCGTAACCGTAACCGGTCCCGCCGCTCCAATTCTATGCGCTCTGTTTATCGCTTGATCTTCAACCGCCGGATTCCACCATCTGTCAAATAAAAAAACATACTCCGCAAATTGCAAATTTAATCCTACGCTGCCTGTCGCATAACTCATCAAAATTACGTGTTTGTCTTTGTCTTCCTTGAACTCTCTTATTTTTTCATCCCTGAACCGCGACGGAATACTTCCATGATATTCGACTACTCCAAAACGCTCTAAATGCCCCCGCAACCACATCAACGTCTCTACCCATTGACTAAAAATTATCGCCTTCCGCCCGCTTTGCGCTACCTCCTCAATATCCGCTTCCAAACGTTCCAATTTAGCGCTTTCGCCGGTTGCCGGATCATAATTACATATCTGCTTCAACCGCATCACTAGCTCAAATACTTGCGGTATCGTTACGCAATCTCCCGATTCCGTTAAACGCAAAACGCCGTCATTCTCCGCCATCTTGTAAGTTTCCAATTGTCCCGCCGTCAACTCCAACATTGCATCATGAACTAACTTCGGCGGTAAATCAGTTAAAACTTTTTCCTTTGTCCTCCGCAAAATATGCTCGCCTACAATATTACACACCTCCGTCGGACGCAAACCAGACGCTAGATAACCCGGCGCCAAAAACTCAAATATCCCCACCAAATCTTCCTGCGAATTTTCTATCGGCGTCCCCGTCAACGCCCAATTACGCCGTCGCGGAATCGCTCGCGCCGCTTGCGCCGTAACATTGCCGCGATTTTTTATCCGCTGCGACTCGTCCAATATAACCAAATCAAATTGCAAACCTCCCGCCTCGCGCGGCACGTCAAAATACTCCCTGTCGCGATGCAATAACTCATAATTCGCTATCCGTACAGGTATGCCCGGAAGTTGCCACAACCACTTACGCCGCGCCGGAGAACCATCTATTATTTGAACGCTTATCTCCGGCGCCCACAACGCAAACTCACGCTGCCAGTTCGTAAGAAGAGGCTTCGGACAAATTAAAAGAACCGTCCTAACTTCCCCAGTCCGCAACAATAAACGCAACGTCGTAATTGCTTGCATCGTCTTGCCCAAACCCATCTCGTCTGCAAGTATCGCAAACTCGGCGCTGTACAAAAACGCTATACCCTGACGCTGATAAGGAAAAGGCTCAAAAGGCATCTCAACCGTCGGAAGATGCAACATCGCCTCTATCGGCGGTTGCAAAATATAATTCAACCTGTCCTCTATCTTAATCACATCACGAGGCGTCCGAATACGCGTTACCTTGTCAGGATCAGAAAAAAATAAAGACTCGCCCGACTCATTAACGCCGCCCGAAATCACCGAATCAATATTAACAACATTAACATTAACAGCGCCGCCAATAATTTCACCTACGTCGCCATCGCCGCCGCCAACTTCTGCGATAAATTGATTCTTGTCAATTTGATTCTTGTCAATTTGATTTATGTCAAATTGATTCTTGTCAATTTGATCAATAGCAGAAACAGACGGATCAGATTTGTCCGGTTGTTTTACTTCATCTGAAGGCGCATCAAAAAACCAACTACGCAAACCTATCGCCATCCGCTGCCGAACCGGTAAAGAAGCAACACGCAACTCCGGCAATAATAACGGAACTTCAATTACGTCAATTTCCATCCGACGCGAAGATAAACCCAAAACGCCCGAAGTTTCCCCGCCCGCCGCAAAACCAAAACGCAAATTATTTGCCACGCCCGCCTCCAACATTTCAATTTGTATAAGACATTAAAAAACTACAACCCTATTACTTAAATTTCCGTGAACGGTTACAAATAATATTTGCCTAATTTCTTAATTTACTCACGTTACGCAGGCGGTCAAATTCAGTCCTAATATAGTTACTATTTTTTGCCTTGTTTCTGCGTATGATGCGTAACATGAGTGATTATTTTGTTTTTGATGTATAATTGCAAAAAATATTCGCCCTGATAAGGGCGTAACTTTCATAACCGCAGGTCTGCGACCTGCGGTAAAATCCGCCCATACTTGCTGCCCTGAAAGGGCAGGACTTTATTGAGATTATTTAACGCAAAAAGTCCTGCCCCTAGCGGGGCAGAGCTTTGTATGGATTTTTAACCGCAGGTCAAAGACCTGCGGTTATGAAAATTCCGTCCCTATCGGGACGAAGACAAAACAACGAAAACATACATTAAATAACTAACGTTACACAGGCGATCAAATTCAGACCGAATATAGTTACTATTTTTAGCCTTGTTTCTGCGTATGATGCGTAACATGAGTTAAGAATATTCTCTGATAATTTTGTGTTCTCTGTAGTTTAAAAATAATTTGGATTTATAGAGGAGTTGTTCATCTTATATTTTTATTAAACTAAAAACGTATTGATTAGATATATTTTGCATTGTACAATACCGCAATGTAATTTTTAGCGGAAATTTGTTTAGCAAATTTACGTGCGTCAATTTTTGAGGGATAAGTAAATAAGTAAAACTGGAATGACAAGCGGGACAATTTTTTATTGTAATAATTTATTGCATAAATATTTCTCCAAATTCCTAAACTCCTAATTAAAAAACTATTCCCTACACCCTATCCCCTATTAACTAATTTTATTATGAAATCCAATAACGATATTAACGATATTTCTGTAACGAAAATTGCAGTTGTGATGGCTGCGGGCAAAGGCACTCGGATGAAATCTGATTTGCCTAAAGCGCTTTATCCGGTTTGCGGTCGTCCGATGATTGAATATGTTCTTGACGTTTTGGAATCGGTTGTTCAAAAGATATTTGTGGTTGTCGGCTATCGCGGCGAACTTATTCGCGAGGCGTTGTCGGGACGTGCAAAGTTACAATTTGTCGAGCAGACGGAACAACTTGGCACCGGTCACGCCGTAATGGTTTGTCGCGAATATATTGATAAATATAACGGCGGTTTATTGGTGTTAGCGGGCGATTGTCCGATGGTTCGAATTGAAACTATCAATAAACTTTTCGACGCTTATTATTCAACTCAAAATATTACAGACAATAAACCGCCCGCATGTATTTTAGGCACGGCAAAAAAAGATAACCCAACAGGATTAGGACGAATTGTACGCGACGCAAACGGAGAATTTGAAGATATTGTTGAAGAACGCGACGCAACGCCGGAACAACGACAAATTAAAGAAGTAAACATGAGTTATTATGTCTTTCATACGCCGGATTTATTGGAAGCGCTAAAAGAATTAAAATCAAACAACGCACAAAATGAATATTACATCACCGATACGCCAAAAATCCTAAAACAAAAAAGAAAAAAAATTATAGCCCTCCCAATACTAAAACCAATCGAAACACTAGGAATTAACACCGTCGAAGAAGCAAAAATCGTCGAAAACACAATTCAAAACAAAACAACTTTTGTACCGTTCACAGAAAGTTAAGCGATAGATTTTAGAGGGTTAGGGAGTAGAGTGTAGGGGATAGAGAGTTCAAAAATGAATTTTAAAACGGATTTTCAAAAATTAAAATTCATTTTGGTAGCATGTTTATTATATTCTATTTGCAAAATTATATTGACGTAAATAAAGTGTAAAAAAGAGGTAAAAATTACTTATTTTTTGTAACTATTTAAGTGGAATATTTAAACTATTCGTACTTGAGTTTGCGTTTACCTTCGCCTGCCTAGCTTTCGGACGGCAGGCTTTGACGCTTTTAAATCGCTGAATTTCAAGTGCGAGCAGTATATTTATAACCTAACCTTATTTTTACCTTATTTTTCTTTACAAAACCATTCACCAAAAAGACCTCAGTAGCAACCAAGCCCCCACAAAACAAACCTCATTACCTCATTTTTAATCCACGCCGATAAATGTCGTAATTTTGTTTTTATTGTTGTTGAGATTAATGTGTTCAGCAGATGTTAGACAGGTGTTAGACAGGTGTTAGACAGGTGTTAGACAGGTGTTAGACAGGTGTTAGACAGGTGTTAGACAGGTGTTAGACATAATGTAGATCCGCAAGGCATTGCGTCTCTACGAAATGACGTTTAACGTTATTTTTAATGAGGTAATGAGGTTGTGGTTTGGTGGATATTTTGGCTACTAAGGTTGTTTTGTAAAGAAAAATAAGGTTAAAATGAGGTTACGG
>JAISLW010000281.1 GCA_031277105.1 Planctomycetaceae bacterium
TTCAAATCAATTTTAAAAATGACTAAAAAAACTAGCCGCTTGAATTGGCACAAACTTTGCTTAATAAACTTTGTTTTTCCTTATGTTTCTAATATCCTGACCGAACATAATAAACATTATCGGACGTTACTATGTCTGATAATTGATAATGTAGTGCGTTTTACATTACAAAATTAAATTCTTATAGATTCTTTTCGGTAAAAATTCCTAATTTACGAAAACGGTTGTAACGTTCAGATACAAGAGATTCTATTGGTATTTTGATAAGCTCTTTAAGATTAGTTCTTAAATAATGTTTTAACCGCGATGCAGCTAAATGAGGATCACGATGAGCGCCGCCCACAGGTTCCTCTATAACTTCCTCTATTACCCCAAAACGAAGTAAATCACTTGAACGCATTTTAAGCGCATCAGCCGCTTTGTTCTTATGCTCATGACCCTTCCATAAAATTCCAGCACACCCCTCCGGACTTATAACAGAATAATACGAATGCTCCATCATCGCCACACGATCACCTACGCCAATTCCAATTGCACCACCCGATCCCCCTTCCCCAATTACCACACAAATTATCTGCGTCCGAAACGCCGACATCTCAAACATCAACTCAGCTATTATACTCGCTACACCACGTTCCTCCGAAGCCACTCCAGGAAACGCGCCCGGCGTGTCAATTAAACTAATAATCGGTAAATGAAACTTGGTCGCTAAACGCATCATTCTAAGCGCCTTGCGATACCCCTCCGGATGAGGACAACCAAAATTACATAACTGCCGCTCCCTAAGATTACGCCCCTTTTGCTGACCTACCACCATCACCCTAAATTCATCAAGTTTCGCCCAACCAGTTCGTATCGCTTGATCATCGCCAAAAAAACGATCCCCATGCAACTCGACAAACTCATCAAATACCATTTCAAGATAATCAACCGTTTGAGGTCGATTCGGATGCCGCGCCACCTCAACCGTCTCCCAAGGCTTCAACGTCGCATATATCTCCTTTTGAAGTTGTAAAAGATTCCGCCGTAAACGCGCTATCTCCTCACGCAATTCAACCGCAGCGCCCGACTGCATCGCATCCTTCTTCAACATCTCTATACGCGATTCAAGTTCAAATATTGGCTTCTCAAACGCCAACCTCTGCTCCACTTGAGACATCAATTACACTCCTTCCCTACCCCGCCATAAACAAATACCCAATCAATTACAAAAATCCAATCCCCAAAATTCATACGTTATTTTTCAGTTTGCTATTGCCGGCTTGCTAAATTCAAAATTTTTCAGTAATAAATTTTTGTTTTAAAAATTTGAAAAATACCTCCCTGCCCCATGCGTTTTATTACATATTCAATTTTATCGTGTAAATATTTCAACTCGCACATTCTCTATTCGATCATTGATTTTTCGTTACAAAAAAATTTTTTTGTTATCCATTCAAATAATGGTTGCAATAAGATCAAAATTGTACCGCAGACCAAAAAAGTATCTGCCAAATTAAAATTAGGCCAATGATAACTACCTATCATTACCAAAATCCAATCTCGCACCGCATAAATATTATTACCATCATTACTCAATAATAAATGAAAACCAAGTCTATCATAAAGATTGCCAAGTATGCCGGCAGAAATTATTCCAAGCGCAAAAGTCATAAACCAACTTCGTCGCATCTCAAAAAATACCCAAAGACAAATCCCAAACAATGCTAAACACGAAAGAATCGCCAACGGAAATGCTTGACCTTGCCACATACCGAATAAACCGCCGCCATTCAAACTTGTTTGAAATCCAAACACGTCCGGTAATAACCAATAAATACCATCAGTTGCAATTTGTCTATAGTCCCCCGGCAAACCAAGCAGAGAAAATGCCCAATTTTTCGTTACTATATCAAAAAAAAATCCCAGAAAAGCAACTAATACAAAAAACAACAAGCGAAAAATAGATTGTTTCGCGTATTGAGCAGAAGTCGGTATTTGATAGGATTCTTTGTCAAATTTATCCGCTTGTATTTGATTTGTAATTGTAACATTGTCATTTTGGCTCATCATTTAATTTCCCTCCTCTTCCTGATTTTGGGCAAGTTCGGCGCATTTTACGCACATATTGGCATAAGGTATAAAATTCAAGCGTACTTTTGGAATAGGGACGCCGCATCCTTCGCAAGTTCCATACGTACCTTCTTTAATCCGAATTAACGCTTCCTCTATATCAACTAAAATTCCGCGTTCATTTTGCATAAATGAGAGTGTTTGTTCTTGCTCAAAATTGTCCGTACCTACATCTGCCATGTGAATTGGCACTGTTGAAAGATCGCCTGAAGCGTCCATACGGTTTTTATTTAACGCCGCATCGGTCATTGCCGAAACGTCGCCGCGTAATCTTGCACGTATTGTTATTAATTTTTGACGGTAACCGTCTAATTCCGCTTCGCTCAATAGTTGTTGCTTCGTCGCCGGTTCGTTCAATAAAATAGCCCCTGAATTATCTGCCGCAATATTATCATTTTGTATTTCTGGAAAAGTTGTTTGAATATTGTTTTTACTTTCCGTTTTAATTTCCACGATTTTAGCGTTTGGCTTAATTGTTAATTTTTGCGGAGAAGTTGGTTTTGGCGTGTTGACTAATTTACGTTTTTCTACAACCGGTTTCAAAAGATTTCTATTTTTGGGTTTATTTGAGATTGGTTTTATGGCGGTTAAATTTGGTTTAGCGCTTGTTTTGGTTGTAGTTTTTGGATTGAGAATTTTTTTAATATTTTGTGTGATTTTTTTTGTCAAATTTTTTACTGTTTTGGTTATTTTTTTTCTGATTTTTGTAGCAGCTGTTGTTTTGTTGTGAGTTGACGAAGGTTTAACAGATTTTTTTGGGGTTATTGCTGGATTTTTTTTCTTTATAATTTTCTTTGGCGGCGTTTTTGAAGCGGCGCTTTTTTTAACTAATTTTTTAGCAATTGTTTTTTTAATTACTTTTTTTGTAGTTTTTTTTGTAACTTTTTTCGGCGTTGTTTTTTTGGCGGCAACGCTTTTTTTTGTTATCGTTTTACTTTTTTTAACTGACTGATTTTTTTTATTATTTTTCATTATCAACCTCCTTTCTGAGGGGATTTTTGAAAATGATTGTGTATATATGGGAGGAATTTTTAAACTGTTCACACTTCGATATTCGGTTTAATGCCGTTACCAATTTAATTGGAATGCCGACTATTTAACTCATCGGAGACGCCGAAGTCTAAAGTACGATCTTATAATTTTTGCGCTTAAATTTTCAACTCCTGTTTTTGTTTATTATTTTTGGCAAGTGAAAGCCAAAACACGTTTATGGGCGGATTCTATTCAAATCGTAAAATTAAATCAATAGATATTTTTCATCAATTAATCGAAAGTTACGTTTTGATTGCGTAAATTTTAATCTTTGACCGGCGTAATTTCTAATTCAATATTTCCGATTGATATTTTGTAGCCTTTATCAGTAATTTTGTAATCAGTTTTTAGTTCGGGTAATATTATCGGGTTAAATTTTAGTTTGTTGATTGATTCGGGGTATTTATTGTGTTCGGCGTTATATTGTTCGATAGCGATCGCCGTTTGTAATAAGCGGTAATGTACTTCGTCGGTTAAGGTTTGTTTAAAAATGTAGTTCTCTAATATTGGTAAAGTTTCGCCGAGAATGAAACCTATTATTTCTGATCTGCCGGATACGGTAAACATGTTTGCCATTTTGTGTTGTATTTGCATAGTCAATTTATCTTGAATTTTTTCTAGTTCTAATTCCAATTTAGCGTTTTCGTTATTGGCGTTAAGTATTTTTTCCGTGTCGTTTTCGTTTATAGTTTTTTTATAATTAGCGATACCTTCGTTTAAGTTTTTAGCGATTATATTCCAATTGAATCCGCATAATTCCATGAGACCTGCGAGGTTTGTTAATTGTTCGTTTGCTGGGTGTGATTCTAATGATTGTCCTGATATTGCTTCTATGAATTGTTTTGAGTTGCCTGCTGTTGAGAGTACATCTAGGATTTTGTATTGGGCGATTAGTAATACTTCTTCTCGTTTTGGTTTTGGGGGGATTGAATTTAGGTCGGCGATAGCCTTTTTACGTTGTTCTGCCGTCCATTTGGTCGAGGATTCTGCGAGTGTTTTAATTATTTGTAATTTAATTTGTTCTGATCTTTGGTCAAATATGTGTATTCCTTTATTTATCAAGTTATGTTTTAGGCGAATTGCGGCGAGCGTATCTTTCCATGTTTTATCAAAATTACCTTCGCCAATATTCAACATTGCTCGTACTTGTAAACCTTGAATTAGTTTATTGTGTGTGATAATTGCCGGCGGAGAAATTGCTATGATTACCAGTTCTTTTTCGTTTCTGCGTATCATTGGAATTGAGTAAAGTTCTTTCATCGCCGCTTGTTGTACAACGTCAAGTCCTGAATCAACTTTGTCCCGCCACTCTTCCAATTCCGGATATTCTTTTATATTCCAATTTTTTGATAATACTTTTTTGAAAATTGTTATTTCGTCTATTGATTCTTGTCCGATATTGGGTTTATTTTTGTTGTTTTCGTCTTTATTATTTTGTATAGCGATATTGTTTATTAGGGCAATATTAATTGGTGGGGGGGCGTAAATATGTTTTGGCGTAAAATTCGGGTCTAATTCTAAACTTTTACACATTTCTTCGAATGCCCAGCTGTGATTTAATTCTTGTTGATTATTATTGGCGAATATTTCTTTTCCGTAGGCGGCGAGAACGTCTTTGAAACCGTTATTTTTTGTCGGATCTTGTGGTTCGGTTTTTTCTTTTATTACGCTGAAAAAATCAACAGACTTTCCGTCGCTTTTGAGTGGTGTTGTGATAATTGTTGTTTCGGGTGAAACTTGTAATGGTATGCCTTTGATGCAGTAGTAGTAAATGAACAAACCGGCTATTATCGCAATAATTATTAGCACAATACAGCCTATGCCGCAGCCCATTAAGCAACCGTAACCGCCGCAACCGCTTTTTGGGGGATTGGTTTGGTAGTTGTCGTCGGCGCTGGAATCGGCGCTGATGTTGTGATTATCATTTTGATGGGGAGTATTGTCTTGCATAAAATTATAGTGGGCTAGGCGGTTAAAATAAAATTCAATTACTGTTTAGTTCGTTTACGTTTATTCTAAAAATTCATTTTCTTGTAAAAAGGTAGGCGGTGTTTCGGCGAAACGCCGCAATACGTGTAAAACAATTATTAAATTTTAATACTTAATAACGTGTAAAATAAACTTATTTTAGACGTTGTAAAGTAATAAAATTTATTGGTATCATAAACTCTAATGCGGCGTTTCGGCGAAA
>JAISLW010000292.1 GCA_031277105.1 Planctomycetaceae bacterium
CGTGTAAAACAATTATTAAATTTTAATACTTAATAACGTGTAAAATAAACTTATTTTAGACGTTGTAAAGTAATAAAATTTATTGGTATCATAAACTCTAATGCGGCGTTTCGGCGAAATGCCGCCTACCTAGACAAATGAATTTTTAGAGATACCCTCTTGATATTGGCTAGATTTGAGCAATGAGGGGGATAATTGTATCGAACATATTGATTTGGTCAATTACTAGGGTTGTGCGGATAAAATATTTTTCGTAAAAAATATGTTTTGTAGTGATTTTGTTGTGGTAATATTTTTGTGTGTGTGAAGGCGGGCGGGATGGAATCTTCTGTTTATTTTTACTGAATTACCAAAACAAATTTTTATATGTTTGATAAAATTTCCGATTGTAGCGGAAAAATTGAATGTATGTTTTGATCTTTTATTATAGCGGTTTTAATTGTCATGGTAATCTTTTTTATTTCAAGGAATAGGGTTTTGAAAAGCGATAAGTTTAAGGAAGGGGCGATCTATATTTTCATATTTGATTTTTTATTTTTGTTGAAGGTATAGTCGAGGATAATTACCTTGAGTGTTTATTTGTTTTTAGGTGTGATGGAGTCTTTTGATGTACATGGAAGTTTTGTATGCAAGCGTTATCTAAAATAATATTGGTTATATTTATTGTTTTGTGGTTGCGGTTTATTTGTAGCGGCGTGATTGCAATGTCGGGCGATGGTGTTGTGTTGGGTCAAGTTGCGAAAGATATACGGGGTAATTCTACGGATATTGGCAAGAGTAATCAATTGCAATATTATCAGCGGCAGTATGCGAATACGCCTGTTACGCAAAAAACAGATGGAAAAGCAACGCAACAGATGGGCGGTTATCCGAGTAATTTTGCTAACAATGTTAATGTTAATGTTTCTAATGTTGTCAAAGCGCCGAGCGTTTACAATAACGGCAGTAGCAATAATAACGGCAACAATATCGGCAATAATAACAACAATAATATCGGAGCGTATATTGCGGCTGGTTATGGTTCACGAAATGTGTTGCCTATTAATCCTGTGATTATGGGCGGCGATTCGGCGGCGAGTTTAATTGGCAGTAGTAATAGTAACGGTAATGGTAACGGTAATAGTAATATTGACTCTCTAGCGGGCAAGCGGCAGGTTAGTAATCAGGTTAATAATAATATTAATGTTTTGGACAAAAATTTATCTGTTGTTGTTTCGCCGGATATTCCAAAGTCGAATATTTCTAATTCAAGTATTCCAAAAACCGGCGTTGGTTTGGTTGCGGCAGCTACAGGTAATAATAGCGGCGACAAAGATAAAAATAAAGATGTAGATACAGATAAAGATAAAGGCGGCGGGATTGAAAAAGTTGGCGGGGAGAATTTATTGGGCGATGTGGTTTTGGATTCAGGCGTAGTTAGCGATGTATCGTCTGGGGGTGTTTCGGGCGGTTCTGATGTTCGTATGAAGCCGGTCGAGTCGATGCAAGAAGTGATAATGAAGCCTGGCAAGTTGCGGTCGTTGTTACCGTCTTTTTTGTTACGAAAAAAGGTTGATGATCCGTTTATTGAGGATGACGGTTTGGAAGCGGTTGAGAAGGCGTGTAGTAGTAAGTTGGTAACGGGGCTGGCGTATATTGAATCGGCGACGAAGTCGAAAACGGTGGTTTCGCGCGATATTTTTTTGCGGGCGATGCGTGAGGAGTTAGCGGGAAATTATGGGGTTGCGGTAGATTTGTACAAGGAGTTTATAAGGTTGAATTCGCGGCGGACGGCGGATGGAACGTTGGCGGTTCCGTATCATCGTTTAGCGTTGATTGTGTGGAATAGAGAGCGAGTTATGGGTGGGGCGGAAGTGTATTTTAAGTATGCGTTGAAGTATGCGAAGGATGGTATTATTCAGGTTGTTGTCAATGATTATACGAAGTTTTTGACGGAGTGTGGCAAGTTGGATCAGGCGGAGGCGATTTTGCGTAATACGATTTCTCTTTTCCCGTATGATGGCGATCTCAGGGTTGAACTTGGGCGTTGTCTTGCGAGGCAGGACAGGGCGGTTGAGGCGTTGCGGCATATAAAGCCTATTTTGGGCGAATCGGCGGCGTATGTAGAGTTAGCGGCAATTTATAGGGGACGCGGAGATTATGCAATGTCAGAGGTATTGATGCGGCGACGTGATGATTATATTGCGAAATCAAATCGGAATAACGGCGGTAATGGCGATAACGGCGATAACGGTAATATTGCGAATGTTGATATGCGGCGTGTTGCGAGTGTGGCGGCTAATTTTCGTAACGATAATTCAAGACGCGGGGTTGGCGGCAATTCAAATAATGCAATTTATTCAAATAGATCAAATAATTCAAATTCAAGTGGAACAGACAACTTTAATAATTGGGGTTATAGTCGTGATGTAGTGGGGGTGCGTGGGGTTTCGTTTCCAACGGTAGCGCGTGACGCTTCAAGCGCCGGCAACAATAGCAGGGACAACAACAATATTAATGTTAATGCCAATACTAATATTTTAGCCAATGCCAGTAATCGGTCAGGCAATATTCGTGCTAATAATGTTGTTGGTAATAATGTTGGGGCGCCGGTTGATCCGTTTAATGTTGTTGCGAATGGCAACATGGGCGGTAATATCAATGGCGTTAATTATTCGATGGATCCGTCAAACAAAAACATAGGTAATAAGTCGGCTTCAAATCAACAGCAATCTCAATTACAAAATGAGACAACAAATTCTCCGTCGTATAGAATAAAGGGTTATCATTATTCGGTGGAGGATGTTCCGCCGGTCTTTTTGCAATATTAGAAATTGCAAAAAATTGTAAATTAGAAAATAATATCGTTCATTATTATTCCCTCTTGCCCCCTGCCCTATTGTCCCTAAAAAACCTCTGCTTAATCTGTGGATCGTTTAAAAAAATTTTAAAACTGTAGGCAATTTCTAATAATCAGTTTTTTATTTATTAACCACTGAGAATACAGAGTTCACAGAGAATAATTTTTTGTAACCGTTCACTGAAAGTTAAGCGCTAGATTTTAGGGGATAGTGCGTAGGGCGTATCTGGACAATTTTTGTAACAATAAATATTTGTCCCGTTAGGGACAACATGTTGGTAGAAAGGCAATGTCAAAAATATATTTGTCCCGCTAGGGACAACATATAAATACAACCTTAACCCTCATTGCGTCCTTAACGGGCAGTTAGTACATGAATTTCATCGATTTAAAAGCGTCAAAGCCTGCCGTCCGAAAGCTAGGTAGGCGAATGTAAACGTAAACTCACGTGTGAACAGTTTATTAAATTACGTTTTGACAATTTTTTTATAACAAAAATTGTTATCTAGTTTTCTAAAAAACTATCCCCTATCCTCTACTCTCTAATCCCTAAAGTCTAGCGCTGAAAATTTCCGTGCAGGGTTACTTTATTTTTTATTTACGGTAAGGTGAAGGTGTTTGATTTTATTTCTGTTGATTTATTTTTGTATGAGTCGATGGCGGTGATTTTTGCGGTTAAGGGTTTTTTTGTGGGTAATTTTGCGAATGTTACCGATAGTTCTACTGGCGTCCAACTGTTCAAATAAAATTGCGAGCATTTTTTGACTGACTGTATTACTTGGTCTCCGTCTAAAATTTCTATCAAATAATGATGCACAATTTCATTGTCTTTCGCTTGCGGGAAAGTTACAACACAACCTCCGGCGGCAGTTAAATCATTTACAACAGGTTTGCTTCCGGCGGCAAATTTTGGCGGATCATTTTCGTTACGATTATTTTTGTACTTAAAACGACTGCCGTCATGCGGCGATTCAAGCGACCATCGCGGCAAAATTTCCTCGTTCCTAAATGTATCCCACCGCTCAATCTCAACATTGCCGTTTTTCAAAACGTTTACAATCAGACCTTCTGTTATATTTTCAAACCCTTCCGGCAAAATAGACGTGTTGCTGATTTCGCCTTTTTCAACGCCGGTATAAGTTGTGCTGCCGTCGTTGACGGTTGTAAATTTATCTTGATGTATTGAACGCGGGTCGCCGATTGGGAAATGCGAATGACCGCAAAAAACTACGGCTTGCGGATATTTTTGTAAAATAGTCGTCAACGCCGTCGAACCCCAGTTATTATTTGCCGAGCCGTAACAAGTGTTTTGCGGCGGATGATGAAAGAATACAAAAATAGGTTTGCCTTGATATTTTTTTGCGGCAAAATTCAGTTTATCGGACAAGAATTTTTTTGCTTCGTTGTTGTAATCATTGGTTCCGCTTCCTGACGGACTAACCGTAATAAAAGGATAACCTTTGATCTCTACAAATTGATGTAACGGTTGACGCAATTTATCCTGATAAAGTTTCGATGCGTTGACTGTTTTATTCATGTGATCGTGGTTGCCCATCATAAAATATACCGCAATGCCATCGGGGACATTTGTCTTATCCAAAAAAACTTTTAGTAACGAATCATATTCACGCTCCTTGCCCGCATTCGTAAGATCGCCAACAACAAACAAAGCATCAATATTCTTCTTGCCTAAAATACTCTTCAACGCATGAGGAACTTTAACCATCGCCCCCAAGCCGCGATTGTTTTCAAAATGTAAATCAGAAATAACCGCAAAACGAGGTAATTCCCGAACATCGTCTTGACCGCACAAATCCGACAAATTTGAGCATACGTCAAAAATAACAAAAACACTAATAAATATCGTTAAAATATTTCTTCTCATTGGTTTTAATAAATTTGTAAAAGGTTGTATACAGTTCGTACTTGAAATTCAGTGATTTAAAAGCGTAAAAGCCTGCCGTCCGAAAGCTAGGCAGGCGAAGGTAAACGCAAACTCAAGTGCGAACAGTTTAAAAAGTTGTAAAAGGTTTTTAAATTCGGAATTCGGAATTCGGAATTATAAGGAAAGATTTTTTGTTACAAAAAATCGTCTACAGGATTGCGGGCGTCTCGTTTGCGTGCGGTTGTACTCAACCGCCGATGAGCGAGGTTATATCGCAATAGGGTATCCTAAAAATTCATTTGTCCAGGTAGGCGGCTAAAAAAATTAAACACCGTGCCGAAACGCCGCAATAGAGTTTACGACGTTAATAAATCTTGTTACTTCACGATGTTTAAAATAAACGGTATCTCTAAAAATTCATTTTTTTGTAAAAAGGTAGGCGATGTTTTGCCACTGTGTTTATTTTTTGGGTCGCAATACGTGTGAAACGATTATACTGCTCGTACTTGAAATTCAGCGATTTAAAAGCGTCAAAGCCTGCCGTCCGAAAGCTAGGCAGGCGAAGGTAAACGCAAACTCAAGTACGAATAGTTTATTAAACTTTAATAATTCGCAAGGTCTAAAATATAATTATTTTCGACCTAGTGAAATAATAAAATTTATTGTGCCCAAAAACGTAATGCGGCGTTTCGGCACGGTGTTTAATTTTTTTAGCCGCCTACCTGACAAATGAATTTTTAGAGACGCCCTATTGCTGAAATTCAAGTACGAGCAGTATAATTTCCGTGAAGTGTACAATAAAATTGTGGTTTGTTTTGTGTTACATATTGAAATCGAATTTATTATTTTTTCCTTTTTCAACAGTAACTTTTTGCTTTGTTGCCGAGCCGAAATCTGGCGGGACAATATCATGGTATTCCGCAAATTCGCCCGAACCGTTGGTATCAGGTTTTCTTGTTCCAGGCGTCTCTTCACTGGCAACTATTCTTGCAGAATATTCGCCAGGGACAAGTCCCTTTGGCGCCGGAATTGAATATTTTCCGTTGACAATCAACCCGCCGCTTTGGGTTCTTTCTTTTTGATTGCCAATTGGTTCAAATTCTATGCTACCGTTGACTGGTTTACCCGCTAACGTAACATCGCCTTCGATTTTCTGTCTGCCAAGCGGATTCGACGGCGAACAAGCAGAAACAGAAAAAATTATCGTTACGATAATTGGAAGGCAAATTGTATTGAAAAAAATGTTGTATAGTTTCATTTTAATTTTTAGGTTAAAGTTTTTGTAACTGTTCGTGAAATTTTGAGCAATTGGTTTTAGGGTGTAGGGAATGGGGATAGTTTTTTAGAAAACTAGAGAACAGATTTTTTGTTACAAAAAATTGTCTCACTTGTCCCTCCCAAATTTGCAAAACGTAATTTAATAAACAAATTTCCGTGAACGGTTACAAGTTTTTGATATGGATTGTAAACTGTTCGTACTTGAATTTGCGTTTATTGTCGTATGTCTAGTTTAGCGGACGGTAAATTTTGCCGCTTTTACGTCGATGAATTTCAAGTACGATCAACAATAAATTTGACGATAAAATTTAATCGCCGCTTTGGTCTTTACCTTGTATTGTGGATAAGGCTCTCCAAGTGTTGATGTTGATGTTATTGTTACGAAATTTTGCGCTGCCGTCGCCGTTTGCGGTATTGACGCCGCCGACGTGAAAGCTGCGCGAGGCTAAATAATTTTGTGTTGAGCCGGATGCATTTGTGGGACCGATTGGAAAGCGGTCTTTGGGCAGCAAAGTATCGGATAGCCAGTTGTAGCCTTTATCTGGGCTTGATGAGTTTGGCGCTAAAAAGGCGGTAAAATAACAAGTTCCCGACCACCAGATATGACCGCGTAGATCGTTTTCTGTGCCGGATGTTATATTCCATGAGCCTTGTACGCATTCTCCGAAAGCCAGCGTATTTGATAATCCGTCGGTGATTTCGGTAAATTTGTAACATTTGGCGTAATTTTCCGTACCTGGTGCAAACATGCCGGCTCGTGGAGTTATGCCTGATCCGGTTGGCGCATAAATCCAGCTAGTTGGTCTTGTGTCGTAAGTTACGTTTGGTATTGAGCCGTTGCCTGCGCAAACTACGTAATTGTGTAACGGCATCCAAGGACCGGGTTTGGTTGAATAACCTATATGTGAAGATTTACGTTTACCGTCAGACGGACATGTATAAAAACTAAAACGTTGGTCATACAACAAATCGCCGTTGCCGACTGTTTGATTGGATGTTGGCGTTATTGATCTGTAGTCTGAATTTAAATCGTATTGTGCGTAAAATGATTGTTGTTCTAAAAACGGTAAAAGTAATATCGCCCATGATCCGAAAGTATTTTTTATACCGCCGGGAGGAAGCATATTATAATTGTCATGATAGTTGTGAGTTGCAAGGGCGACGTTTCTAATGTTATTCGAACATGACATGCGTCGTGCGCTTTCGCGCGCCGCTTGTACTGCGGGTAATAATAATGCGATCAAAATACCAATAATCGCTATCACTACCAATAACTCAACAAGCGTAAAGGCAAAAAATTTGTTAATTGTTTTCATCGGTTTTAATAAGTTGTTAAATTGTTAATGTTGATTGGACAAATTTTAAAATGCAAATTTTAAATTTCGATTTAGTTGTCAAAATTTAAGTATGGTGTGCATGATTATTATTTGTCTGTTTGGTTGTTGTTTGTTTACCGTCAAAATAGACGTAACGTAAATTTAAGTAAATGATTTTAGCGGCTAGTTTGTAGGGTGTAGTGGGACAATTTTCGTAACAATAAATATTTGTCCCGTTAAGGACGCAATGAGGGTTAAGGTTGTATTTACATGTTGTCATTAGCGGAACAGGTATGACAAATATTTATTGTTACAATTCAATGAGGGACGATTTCGTCTCCGTTGATTGTTCCCATTGCTCTCCATGTATCGATGTTAATATCGTTTGAAAAAAACGAAACTGATCCGTCTCCCAATGCTGCGTTGACGCCGCCGATATGAAAGCTGCGGGCTGAAAGTATGCCGATGTCGCCGGACACAACTCCTAACGGGTGATCTATATCGTAGAGTGTTCCGCCGCCAGGTTTTGTCATATTGGCATAACTAGGATGGACGAGGTCGGGATTACGCGTATTAGGTTGAAAGTAAGCGGTAAAAAAAGTATTATCGCCAAACCAGATCAAACCGCGAAAATCTGTGTTCGACGTCAATAATCCTGCCGCCGGAACGCCCTGAATCGTTTCAGAAAGAACAAGCGAATTTGAGAGACCGTCTGAAAAATCATTGAAAGAATAACATTTATAGTTATTCGCAGTTTGGTAACATTTGCCGCCCCAAAAAGCCGCTGAATGAAGTTGTGAAACTGTCATAATGCCGTAAGGCGCAGCGCCCCATGCCGAATTTGCAATCCGGTTAAAACCGCTATAAATATTGTAAACTCCGGCATTACCCATGCAGACGACAAAATTATGGAGTTTATAATTTTGGTATGCAATTGTTTGATCGCCGTCGGCTGGACAGGTGTAAATACCGATGCGGCGTTGCGTCAGTGTTGCTATGTTGGGCGTTCTATTGTAAGGTTGCGAATGATCGTATTGATTTGCCAATCCGTCCTGTTCAATAAAAGGAAGCGTAAATATCGCCCACGTCCCACGATCATAACTTTTAGCGCCAAGAGGCAACGTCGAATGTACGTCATGATAATTGTGAAATGCCAAAGCGACATTTTTCTGATTACTAGAACAATACATACGCGCCGCAGCAGCACGCGCCGCTTGAATCGCTGGTAAAAGTAACGCAATCAAAATACCAATAATCGCTGTTACTACCAATAACTCAACAAGCGTAAATCCCCAAAAAACAGAAAACAGTTTGGGAGAAAGCAAAATAGAATTATCGTTACAAAAATTTACTCTCTCTCTCTCTCTCTCTCTCTCTTTATATAGCAGCCATTTTCACACAATGGAGTGAATTTATTAAAATTGGCGTTGGCTTCTGTTTGATTTGATATTAAATCTAACATTTTCATTTTCTTATCCTTTTCTTTATAAATAGTGTTAGTGGAATTTTCAAAATTACTGAATTTAACTTGTAAAAAAAACGCTTTTTACAAATAAACAATTAAATCAAAGTAATTAACATAAACTAATTTTTAACGTTCTTTTGATAATATACCTGCTCGCACTTGAAATTCATTTTTGATTTAAAAACGTAAAAGCCTGCCGCCGATAGCTAGACAGGCGAAGGTAAACGTAAATTCAAGTGTAAACAGTTTAATTATGAAACTTTAGTCGTTTCAAAAAAACGTCAAATGATTATTTATTTATGTTGGCGTGAAATTCTAAACAGAATATGTTAAGAAAATATTAAGATTTGATTAAGATTTGATTAAGATTGTGTTAAGATTGTGTTAAGATTGGATTATAAATTCATAACATCAAAGATAAACTACATATTCGTCTAATGATGTAATTAGTTTTAAAAGAAAAATCGTAAAAAAAATTTGTAATTGGTCATTGATACACGCCAAAAATTCAAATTATTTTTCTGAAACCGCCGAGAACGCGGAGTTCACAGAGAATAATTTTTTAAAAATAATTTAAATCAAAAAGTCAATTATAATATTAAACAACGTTTTGATTTTAATTAGGGCGTCTCTAAAAATTCATTTGTTCATGTAGGCGGCGAAACGCCGCCTACCTTTTTACGAAAAAATGAATTTTTAGAGATACCCATTAAAAATTTTCTCTGTGTTCTCTGTGGTTAATAAAAATAAATTTGTGGTTTTTAGAAATTTATTTATTTGAAATTTAGTAGGGCGTATTTTTTTTTGCCTGTTCTTACGACTATAATTGATTTGCTTGCGAGATGTTTTTTTGTTAATTTTTCGTTTATATCGGCGATTTGTTTGTTGTTTATGTATGCGCCGCCTTGTTGTATAGTTCTTCTTGCTTCGGCTTTTGAGTTTGCTAATCCGCATTCGCAAATTGCGTCTATAATCGATAAGCCTTCCGTCAATCTTTCCATTGATAATATTTTTCCTGGCACGTCGGCAAAAATAGACGTTAATTGATCGTCGTCTAATTCAGAAATTTCACCTCCGAAAAAAATATCAGTTGCTTTCCGCGCCGTTTGCAAGGCTTCCGCGCCATGCACTAATTGCGTAAATTCGTCCGCCAAACGTTTCTGCGCTATGCGTTTACTCTGCTCTAAATTATGCTCGCCCATTACGCTCGCAATTTCATCACGATTCAACTCCGTAAAAATCATCAACATCCGTTCAACATCCGCATCGTCAAGATTCATCCAATATTGATAAAATTGATACGGCGACGTTTTGACCGGATCAAGCCAAATAGCGCCCGATTCCGTCTTACCCATTTTCTTGCCGTCGCTACGCGTTACTAGCGGACTCGTAATTCCATGCAATTGAAAACCGCCAATACGCCGCCCAAAATCACATCCCATCGTTATATTACCCCATTGATCGCTGCCGCCAATCTGCAACTCACAACCATAATTACGCCGCAAATACACAAAATCATAACTCTGCAACAACATATAACTAAACTCGGTAAAACTTAATCCCGATTCAGAATTATTCAACCTTAACCGCACAGAATCCTTTGACAACATAACATTAACAGAAAAATATTTGCCGACATCGCGCAAAAAATCAATATAAGAAAATTGAGAAAACCAATCCGCATTGTTCACCAACAACGCACCCGTAGGCGAATCGTCGAAACGTAAAAACCTAACTATCTGCTTCTTAATACGCTCAATATTATACTCAACTTGTTCTTTTGTGATTAAATTTCGCTCTTCACTCTTTCCGCTCGGATCGCCTATCGTTCCCGTTGCGCCGCCTGCAAGCGCTATCGGACGATGACCCGCAAACTGAAAACGACGCAAATTCATCAAAGGCAATAAATGACCAACATGAAGACTATCAGCCGTCGGATCAAATCCCGCATAAACCGTCCGCAATCCAGATAACAACCAAGACGATAAACCAACATCATCAGTAGTCTGATGAATTAAACCACGCCAACTAAACTCGCTAATTATATCCAACATTTTTTTAATTTTTTCTTACTTGAATTTACCTTTATACTATTCGCACTTTAGATTGCGTTTTTTTAAAAATACGCACAAGTATTGAGTAGCGAATTTTTTGATCAATAAATTACGTTGCATTTCGCCCTTTTGGGTAGGGTGTTCAAAATTGATACCAAAATGTTTTTTTCTAATTGTAATATTAATTGATATAACATGTTTTGTGTCGCTAATTTTATAAAAAAATCAATGTATAAAATAATGCGACTATTCATCGGAATTTTTACATTGATTTTGAATTTATTTTCCGTAACCTCAATTTTTACCTTATTTTTCTTTACAAAACAACATCAGTAGCAGAGTATTACACCAAACCACAACCTCATTAAAAAATAACGTTAAACGTCATTTCGTAGAGACGTAATGCCTTGCGGTTCTACATTATGTCTAACACCTGTCTAACACCTGTCTAACACCTGTTGAACACATTAATCTCAACAACAATAAAAACAAAATTACGACATTTATTGGCATGGATTAAAAATGATGTAATGAGGTTTGTTTTGTGGGGGCTTGGTTGCTACTAAGGTCTTTTTGGTGAATGGTTTTGTAAAGAAAAATAAGGTAAACATGAGGTTAGGTTATAAAATAAAAATTCCACTCTGTCAATCCTTACCCAAAAAATCTTTTTAATCTGCGTAATCTGTGGATCGTCTTAAAAGCGATCCACAGATTACACAGATTAAAAAGATTATTGTAAATTTGAAGTCAAAATCTTTAATTCCGAATTTAAAAAAGCCCGCCTACCTACGAGGTAAACGGGCCAAAGGGTAATTAGAATGTTCGTCAAGTTGCAAAATTAGTCACTTTAATATTCTCTAAAATTTCATTTGCTCAAGGTAGGCGATGTTTCGCCGAAACATCGCAATACGTATGAAATGATTATTAAACTTTAATAATTCATAACGTATAAAAAAATATATTTTCGACATTATAAAATATTAAAATTTATTAACGCCCTCAAACGTATTGCGGCGTTTCGGCGAAACGCCGCCTACCTGCAAAATGAATTTTTATAACGTTCACAAATTTTGTTCCATCATTTTTTTCCTCCTTCGTTTGATTGCCAGCGCGAGTCCTCCGCAGGTTAGACAAATCAGCAATGTTGCGGGTTCGGGCGTGGGGTTAAATGAGTGTGCGAATTGTTGGTCGCCGATGTTGATTTCACCTAAAGCGCCAAACGCAAATGGTCCATCGCCATTAAAAGAGCCATCAACATTACGTATAATAAATTCAAGTGTATTTGCGGTATCAGTCAAAAACAAACCTTGTTCAATAAGGTCATCTAAAAGAACTGATCCGGTCAACTCTAATTTGGGCAGAATACGTCCAAATTCGGCAGAACCGATAACTCCATGTGCGGCTTCCGCGTATTTAGTAATATCTTGACCGTTAAGAAAAATACCTTCCAACCAATCATCTGTTCTCATCTCAAGATTAATATTCAGAAACGATCCAGACAATATGACCGCTTCAGGCGATAATGAAAACACAGTCTGAAAAGCATAGTATCCAGGCGAGCCTACATCATTTGAAAAACTACCATTTCTAGCATCGGACGCGGTAATAGAATTGTCCCAAGAACCATATCCTGGATGAGAGTTTTCCATTTTCTTAACGCTACCATAACTCAAAGCGTCGCCTCTTGACAATGTTCTATCTGGTTTAGCAACGGTTGAGTAACCTTCCAGATAATTTTTAAAAACTGTTTCAGTAATATTCGCTCGCGTAGCGGCAACCGCATTATCAGGCGCTTGCAAAAGTTTTGCAACTTTCCATGCGTTTGTATCGCCTGTTGTAATATTCCAAGACGGGAGTAAATCGGCATTAACAAAATCGTAAAAACTGATCAAACATACGAAACTGATTGTAAAACTAACGAGAGTTTTTTTCATTTTCTAGCCTTAAAATCCTTTCTGTTTGAAGTTGAAATTTTCGGATGTTTCTAAAAAATCATTTGCGTAAGGTAGGCGGTGTTTCGCCGAAACACCGCAAAACGTTTTTTGTCGCTATTAAATTTTAAGATTTCA
>JAISLW010000303.1 GCA_031277105.1 Planctomycetaceae bacterium
TACTTTATACGTTGTGAAATAATAAAATTTATTAGCAACATAAAATCTAATGCGGCGTTTCGGCACGGTGTTTAATTTTTTAAGCCGCCTACCTGACAAATGAATTTTTAGAGATGCCCATAAATAAGTAACCGTTCACGAAATTTTAGAAACGTGAGTTCTAGAGGATAGGGTGTAGGGGATAGGGAGTAGAGAGTAGTTTTTTAGAAAACTAGAGAACAGTTTTTTGTTACAAAAAATCGTCTGACGGATCGCAGACGTCTCGCATGCATGCGGTTGTACTCAACCGCCAACGAGCGAGATTTAGATCGCAACAGTATTTTTGTTTGCCTTGCGGCAAATTGCAACCCAGACGGCTGCGTTCCTTCTCAATTTTTTGTTATAAAAAAATTGTCTCACTTGTCCCTCAAAATTTGCCAATACTTTATTTGCTAAAAAATTTTCTTGAACGGTTGCCAATTTTTTTATTATTGGGTATCTCTAAAAATTCATTATTAATTTAATTTTAATTTGCCAAACCTAATTTTTACCTAATTTTTCTTTACAAAACAACCTCAGTAGCAACGTATGACAACACGCCACAACCTCATTACCTCATTATGATTTTATTTTAATGATGTAATAAGGTAAAAAGGTTTAGCTTATATCGTTTTTCTACTGAGGTTGTTTTGTTCAGAAAAATTAGGTTAAAATTAGGTTTATTAAAGAGCGTATTAGAATTTTAGGGAAACATCGAATAATTGGTCGTCACTCCCAATAATAAATTTTTAGAGGTTCTCTATTGTTATTGTGTGATTGTAACATCTTTTATATTTATTTCTTAAAAAATTATTGATTTAAGGCGTGAAAATGCCGATCTATATTAAGATTTACCGTGTATTTTTACGTATTGTATTTGCATTTCAATTATGATACGAATTAAAATTGTTTTTTAGATATAAAAAATTGGGGGCGAGTTATGCGAACGTCGTCGTTTGTGATATTGTTTTTTGCGTTTGTGATTGGTTGGGCGAGCGCTAAATTTATTGGGCAATATGTATTTGTTTCCGATGCGCCGCATGTTGTAGTTGACAAGGGACCGCGTACAAAAATTCTTGTTGCGAAGACGGAGATAGCAATTGGTCAGGAGATTTTGGCGGAGCATGTTAGTTATGTAGATGTTCCGGTTTCTGAATTACCGGCGCGGGCGATTACCAGTTTTGGCGAAGTTTACCGGCGGCGTCCGGCTTTTCCGATTCCGGTAAGTTGTCCGATTTGCGAAGATTTACTGATTGCAAAAAACGACGAGCAAAATCCCGATAATAACGCTAAATTTATTCCGGCAGGTTACACTATCGTCTCTTTCGACGTCGCTTTGTCAAATAAACGAAACGCCCAAAACGCAAATAATCAAAACCAATTTGCACAAAATAAACCCGAATTTTTACCTGTTACAAAAAATAATATACGCGAAAATTCCGAAACAGGCGAATCAAACCAATTACTCAAAAAAGGAAACCGCGTCGACGTCCGCGTTATCACAAAACGAACCCCCAAAGGCACGCACGCAACAATAAAAGAACAAGTCCTACAAACCTACGCAGATAAATTTTATTTTGATTCCGTAAGCGAACTCGTCCTAGAAAACGTCCCAATTCACAATATCACAAATTACGGACACGACGCAATAGGAAATAATTTACAAAAAGTCTCCTTCCTATTAGAAGAGTCAAAAATCGAACTGTTGACCAACGCCGCAAAAAAAGGACGACTACGTATCGTCGCTCGCCAAACAGAAAAAAACGAACAAATTAAAACCGCCGATGAAACAAATATTACAATCGCAAACGAAACCACAACCGCCGCAGAAAATACGCAATATAAAGGTTTCAACAGCTACGCGCAAAAATTAAAAGCAAAACAAAAAACATCAAAAAACAAAACAAACGCAAACCAAACAAATACAACAATATTAAACGACGCCGATTTAACAACAATCAAAAATTTTGAAACCAAAGATCAAAACATAAACAATGACAAAAATTTAATCGCAACAAAAAATATAACAATCACAACGCCAAATACGACATTAACAACAAACGCAATCCTAACGCCAACGCCTAAAGCAAACGCCGCAACGCCGCCGTCGTTATGGGTAATGCCGCTTTATCTACGCGATATTTTCGAACTCCCATCAGCACAAAATATAAACAATACCCAAAATACAACAGAAAACAAAACCGCCGCCACAACCGCCGCAAACTTCAATAATACAAACGCAAATGAAAACGAAAACGAAAACGAAAAAAATATTACGCACGCAAATAAACAAAACCTAGTTTTCATAAAACCACAAGTCAACCAAACAACTACACAAGATAATAACGATAATAACACCGGACGATCAAACACAAGCAAATACCTGATCGGAAATAACTCGACAAACATAAAAGATAAAAATTAAGTAATCGCTCGCTGATATTTAAACGATAGATTTTAGGGATTCGCGTACAGAGGATAAGGAGTAGTTTTTTAAAAATTAGAATTTGAATGATAGGGTATCTCTAAAAATTCATTATAGATTTAATTTAATTTTAGCAAACCTCATTTAAACGTAATTTAATAAACAAATTTCCGTGAACTGTTACAGAATAATTAAGCGCCCTAAGGGAATCGAACCCTCAATTACAGCTTGGGAAGCTATCGTGTTACCACTACACTAAGGGCGCGTCAATTTTGCAGGATTATAATGAAAACAACTAAATCCAAAAAGCCCCCCCTAAAATCGCAACCGCAAAAAAAACAAATCACAACCTCAAAAACAAAAACAATAAATATCGCAAATCAGATTGTTGTTGATAATGCAGTTGATAATTTTTCTAATAACGATGTTGTCAACGACGATTTTTTTTGGTCTGAAATTTTGTCTGGTAATAAGTCTGTAGTTGAGTTGCGGTCGTTATTTGATACGGAGGTAGAGCGTCGCAAGTTGGAAGCGTTAGCGGAATTTGCGGCTGGCGCGGGGCATGAAATCAATAATCCGCTCGCAATAATAAGCGGTACCGCACAACTTCTAATTCGCGAAATCACTAACCCCGAACATCAACATAAACTCGCCGCAATTATCGCCCAAGTTAAACGCGCTTATGAAATGATTGCGGACGTCAGATTTTTTGCGCGTCCGCCGTTGCCGGAAATAAGTAAATTTGATCTGGTCAAGGAGATTGAAAAAATTATCGACGAGCAGAAAATAAAATTGCTCAATACGGATCAAGAAAAATATGTCGAGATAATTTTTGAAACGAAAATTAAATCGTTATTAGTTGAAACAGATCAGACGCAATTACACGTCGCAATTACCGCTATTTGCAATAATGCGCGCGAAGCGTTAGCGGCAAAAAATATAGGGCGTAAAGATAAAAAATGCGACGGTTATATTAATATTTCGTTGCGCAAATACAAAGGCGAAGGCGAAGGCGGCGGCAAAGTTGGCGGCGGAGTTGAGATTGCGGTTGAGGATAACGGCATTGGAATTGCGCCGGAGGTAAAACGACTAATTTTTTGCCCGTACTTCTCAGGCAGACAAGCGGGACGCGGATTAGGTTTCGGTTTGCCAAAAACATGGAGAATCATTCAGAGCCTAAAAGGAACAATAAAAACAGAAACAACAAAAAAACAAAACACAAAATTCATAATAAATATTCCAAATAAATATTCGACTGAATAATTATCGTTACAAAAAATCTATGAATTTTTGTAACCGTTCACGAAATTTTAGAAGCGTAGAGTTTTAAACTATTCGTACTTGAGTTTGCGTTTACCTTCGCCTGCCTAGCTTTCGGACGGCAGGCTTTGACGCTTTTAAATCGCTGAATTTCAAGTACGAGCAGTATAGTGAATAGGGGGTAGATTTATTGTTACGAAAATAGGGCGTCTCTAAAAATTTATTTTTTTGTAAAAATGTAGGCGGCTAAAAAAATTAAACACTGGGCGAAACGCCGCCTATTTGGACAAATGAATTTTTCGAGATATCCAATTGTCTTCCTATTCCCTATCTCTTAAAAACTATCGCTTGATTTTCCGTGAACGGTTATGAATTTTTTTTGAATAATCTTTTTATTTTGGCTTTAATTTTTTCGATTATTCGCGCGAAGAATGGCATTGGGTCGTCGAGTGCGAAGTGCGAGTAGGTTATAGGTCTTGGTAATTTTTTTAGTAGGCATTTCCAATTTGAAAATTTTTTTGGGCGTTGTGCTTGTATTGAGTCTATATCTGCGAACAAGTCGTACCAAGAGCCTTTATTGGTTGTATGTTTTATTTGGCAGGGTTTACCGAGTTTGGCGGCGTAAGTATCGTAAACGATGTTTAGTTTGGCGCCGGTTGTGATTTCGTTGAATGTTTCTGGTCGGAAGCTTGTTTCGATGTAATAGTAATCATTGGTTTCGGGCGGTCGTTTGCATTCGACGCCGATGCATCCGTTTATTTTGTAGAGTTTGCACAATGTTTTGCTTTTGGATTCTAGGTCGGGCAAGTGTTCGATATAGCCGCAAGCCATCATTCCGCTGCGGGGCGGGTTTTGTCTTAATTTTCGTCCGGTAACGAATGCTCTTATATTTCCGTTGTTATCGGAGCTGCCCATAAAAAACAGTATATCGTTATCGTTTCCTTTGATGTATTCTTGTGCGATTAGTACTGTTGGCGGTTTATTGAGGTATTTTCCGGTTAATTCGTTTAAGTTATTTTTTGATTCTATGATTAATCCTTTGTGGTCAAAAGCGCCTATGGTGTGTCTTGCGAGCGGTTTAATAATTACGGGGAATTGGAACGTGTCAAAAATGATTTCGAGGTCGATATTTTTTTCGAGTTTAGCTGTTTTTGGGATAAGGAATCCGGCTTGTTTTGCGAGTGGTAATTGTTTATCTTTTTCGAGTAAATTGAATGTAGCGTTGAATGACGGTATCAATTGGAAGTGTTGTTCGAGGTAATTTTGTAATGGCGCAAATCTGTACAGATCATTTTCTGTGCAAAAGAAAATTATTGGTTTTGAGTTAGTTTTATTGATTTTTGGCAGTAAGTTATTTAGAGTTTCGATCCAAATTTCGTCGGGCGGGTCTTTTGGGAATGTAGTTAGCGTTTTGATGTAACGCGAATATTTGGCAATTGGATATTTGCCGCGTGCGATTACGTGAACTGGAATCCCGCAACGACCTAAACAGCGAGCCGTGCCAAATAATGTCGGACCATCTAAATGAGCCGAAACAGGTATTACTACTGGAACGATCTCATCAATCGGCATTTGAGATTCCAATATTTGAGATTCCAATTTGGAATTGTCAGATTCAAATTTATTTGACATAGACATTTTGTAATTGTTCTTATTTGAATTTACGTTTAACGTCGTCTTGCTAGTTTTCCGGCGGCAGGCTTTGCCGTTTTATACTGCTCGTACTTGAAATTCAGCGATTTAAAAGCGTCAAAGCCTGCCGTCCGAAAGCTAGGCAGGCGAAGGTAAACGAAAGCTCAAGTGCGAACAGTTTAAAACGTACTGATTACAACATGAAAAATAACTGTTGCCATAATTAACTCAACAGGTGAAATAACTGATTGTGTTATCATAACAAAATAATCTTATATCACAATCGCACGCCAAAATTTCTTGTAATAGAAAAAGTTATTACAACTTCCAAAAGCAACAATAGGGCGTCTCTAAAAATTCATTTGTCTAGGTAGGCGGCTAAAAAAATCAAACACCGTGCCGAAACGCCGCATTAGATATGAAATAATTATTAAACGTTAATAATTCTGAACGTCTAAAATAAACATATTTTAGGCGTTGTGAAATATTAACATTTATTAGCGTCTTAATCTCTATTGCGGTCCAAAAATAAACACAGCGGCGAAACGACCGCCTACCTTACAAATGAATTTTTAGAGGTACCCGATGATAATTTCATATCCGTTTACGAATCAAATTTACGGTAAAAAATTGAGAGAACTAATCCTCAACCAATACAATCTAAATCGAAATCGTTGAAAAATAAAGATTGGATATGAACGCAACAGTTCCGAATTTTTTCATCCGAGACGATTGCGTTCCTTCTTAAAATAATCTTTCTAATCTGTATAATATGCGGATCATTTTTTTGTCCGCAGATTAAAAAGATTTTAAATTGTTCTTACTTGAATTTGCGTTTACATCAGCCTGCCTAGTTTTCGGACGGCAGACTTTGACGCTTAAAATCGCTGAATTTCAAGTACGATCTATTTACCAAGTACGATCTATTTACAATGCAATTTGATAATATTTACAATAACCGGCGTATATTTTTAACCGGTCATACCGGCTTCAAAGGAAGTTGGTTGACGGCGTGGTTGTTGCGATTGAACGCTAAAATATGCGGGTTCTCTCTAGATACGCCAAGCAATCCTAATCATTTTTCATTACTGCAAAATAAGATAGCCGATTGTCGCGGCGATATTAGAGATTTCAATCAATTGAATATCTGCTTGCGTGAATTTGAGCCGGAGATAGTGTTCCATTTGGCGGCACAACCGATAGTACGGCTCTCTTACGACGAACCATTGCGAACATTTGACACGAACATAATGGGTACCGCAAATTTACTCGAAGCATGCCGCAACACGCCATCGGTTCAAGCGGCGCTGATTATCACGACCGATAAATGTTACGAAAATAAAGAATGGATATGGGGCTATCGCGAAAACGACCATTTAGGCGGACACGATCCATACAGCGCCTCAAAAGCATGCGCTGAAATAATTACGTCCAGTTTTAGGAGTTCGTTTGCGGACGGACGTTTATTTATAGCGACATGCAGAGCAGGCAACGTTATCGGCGGCGGCGATTGGGCAAACGACCGATTGATCCCAGATTTAATCAGAGCGGCAACGACAAATAACACAATAACACTACGAATGCCAAACGCAATACGCCCTTGGCAACACGTACTCGAACCATTACAAGGATATTTAACGCTAGGTCAAAAATTACTCGAAAAGAAAAACGATTTCGCCGAAGCATGGAACTTCGGACCAGACGCAAATGATAATCTATCTGTTGAAAATATAACAAAACTCGCCGCAAAATATTGGAATAAAATTAAGTACAACACCATTACAAATAACCAAAACCAATACAAACACGAAGCCGTAAATTTAATACTAGATAACGCCAAAGCAAAACGGAAACTAAATTGGAAACCCAAATGGTCGCTAGAAAAAACTATCGAAAAAACTATAACTTGGTACAAAAATTATTACGAAAAAAATCAAATACAAACATTAAAACAAATCGAAGAATACATAAATTCATAAACAACTAAATTGTTCACGCTTGAAATTGCGTTTGGTAAACTATATATTATTTGAATTTGCGTTTACCGCCGCCTGTGTAGCCGTCGGACGACAAATTTTTACGCTTTTAAACTGTTCGCACTTGAGTTTTCGTTTACCGTCGCCTGCCTAGTTTTCGGACGGCAGGCTTTGACGCTTTTAAATCGCTGAAATTCAAGTACGATCTGTTACATCAAGAATTGCAAGTACGAACAGTATATTTTTTGTAACGAAAATTATTTTGTCATTAACGTTTCTTTTATCTATTACGTAAATTTTGATTATACAATGAAATCATTAACAGTTAATATTATCGACGACCAAAAACTACTTATCCGTTTTGGCGATGGCGCCAAATGCAAACAAAAAATTATTGCGATATTGAAATCAATTTGTAAGCGGATACTTTTTGATGTTGGTATAAATTGCGGGCGTCTTAATATAGTTATTGTGGGCGGCGTTGTGATGCGCGGGTACAATGTTGAGTTTTTGGGGCATGATTATGTTACGGATGTTATTAGTTTTGTAATTGACTACGATGAGTCTTGTGAAGGCGGCGTTATTAGGCGTTATCTTGAGGGTGATATTTTGGCGTGCGTCGATGTAGCGTTTGAGCGGGCGGCAGAATTCGGATGGTCGCCGTTGGAAGAATTTTGCCTATATGCAATTCACGGCGCTCTACATCTTGCAGGATACGACGACAAAAACAAAACGGCAAAAAAAATTATGAAAAAAAAAGAAAACGAATACATAAAAAAAATTCAACCAAAATTAAATGAAATAAAAAAAAGGTAACCGTTCACGGAAATCAGTTTAGTAAAATTCGTATTGGAAATTTTATGGGATATTTGGAATAGACGTGATGTTAGCGATAATTTTTGTTACAAAAAATCGTCAGAAGGAACGCAGGCGTCTCGCCTACATGTGGTTATACTCAACCGCCGGTGAGCGAGTTTTTTTATCTCAATCGCTTTTTGTTTACCTTTCGGCAAATTGCAGGCGGGGCGTCTGCGATCCGTCAGACGCATAATTCCGAAACAAAAAAACTATCCCCTATCCCATGAAACTTTATTTTCTAAAATTTCATGAACGATTACAAATTTATTTTATGTAACCTCATTTCAACCTATTTTTTCTTTACTTAACAACATCAGTAGCGCTTATACTATTCACACTTTAAAATGCTTTTTTTAATTTGATTTTTTGTAACGATAATTATAAATGGGCGTCTCTAAAAATTCATTTTTTTGCAAAAAGGTAGGCGGTGTTTCGCCGCCTACCTGGACAAATGAATTTTTAGAGATACACTAACGATAATTGTAAATGAATTTCGCTCTGCTAATGGCAATGCGTAACAGCCTGCCGTAACACGGCGGGGTCGCGATTATCAAATAACGAGCGTCCTGAAAGGACAATTGAATGACGGATCTAATCGTTTGTAAATTTAATCAAATGATCTTTATTTATAACGAAAAATAACATTGGGCATCTCTAAAAATTCATTTGTTGCAAAAAGGTAGGCGATGTTTCGCCACTGTGTTTATTTTTTGGGTCGCAATACGTATAAAATAATTATTAAATTTCAATAATTCATAACGTGTAAAATAGATATATTTTAAACATCGTGAAGTAACAAAATTTATTAGCGTCGTAAGCTCTATTGCGGCCCAAAATTAAACGCAGTGGCGAAACGCCGCCTACCTGGACAAATGAATTTTTAGAGATGCCCATAACATTATTTGATATTATCGAACTGGAAAAGAAATTTGCTGAATTATTAAATAGGGATGTAAATATTGTTGAAAAAGAAGCATTGAAAAATCCAATACGAAAAAATAAAATTCTGT
>JAISLW010000307.1 GCA_031277105.1 Planctomycetaceae bacterium
GAAAATGTACGAAAAGCATTTGACGCCTTTAACAATATAAAAATACAAACACAATCATTCACCCTCATTCCACCAGACGAAATAAAATCAGTTGAAACAGCAAAAGAAAATATTATAGAGCATCTCTACAAACTCATTTGTCCAGATAGGCGGCTAAAAAAAATCAAACGCAGTGCCGAAATACCGCCTACCTGGCCAAATGAATTTTTAGAGACGCCCAAGTTTTTAAACTATTCGTACTTGAGTTTGCGTTTACCTTCGCCTGCCTAGTTTTCGGACGGCAGGCTTTGACGCTTTTAAATCGCTGAATTTCAAGTACGAGCAGTATAGAAGTTCACTTTTATTAAAAAGCGGGTATTACTTTTCCGATGTTTGTGAAAACTAATGTTATGTTGATTTTATTTTGTTCTATTTTGTATAATTGTTCGATTCCTTTTCGGTATGCTTTCATTTGTTTTGCGTGTTCTTGTTTTCGTTGTTTTAGAAAAGTTTTTTCATCGATATTATTTCCGATGCGGTCAGTTTTGAAGTCTAGCACTTCAATATTTACGATTTTACCCGCTTCCCTTTCGACCACAATTCTATCCAACGAACCTCGCATTAAACCGCGATCATTACCCAAAAAAACCGTAAACCAACGTTCATGTTGTACCTCGACGTTTTTACTTGCATATCTTGACCTGGATAGGACGTTTCTGATTTCAGGTTTTTCACAGATTTCGATAAACGATTTAATAACAACATTCCTGTCAATTTTCAAATCCCGCTCTCTCACTCCAACATAACCTTCCTTACGCACAACTTCATCAATTACGCCGCTTAAAAAATTACGGTCAACCTCGACTCCGTCTAACCAATTCACCCGCTTCAACCAATTTTCAAAACACGCATGAATCATCTTGCCCCTTAACATTGCACTCTCTCTGCTCAATCTAAAACTTCCGCCAATACCGCTAACTTCGCTAATTTTGCCACTACCAACAGTATTAACTTGTTCATCATTCAAATATTTGTCCGTTAAAATTTCACCGCTTGTAATTTTATCATCAGTCAAAACAGAATCCGTTTTAAGATCAACCGCCGTTTCTTCGTCATCAAGATTGTATCGCGAAGGTATTATTCGTAACAAATGCCGGTACTTTTTACGATCCGATAAAATTGCGCCAACTCGCACTTCTATAACTTTATCCGAAACTTCATCCGTCTTGATTTTATCTTTATCATCGACGGTAATTTTTTTCTTTTGCGGTTTCGACCAATTTATATTGCCCGTTTCATAAAGTATCTGCGATTTCGTTTCAGTATCGTCAATTCGTTTTGTGTTATCAAGATTTTGTCCATTTTGTAAACTTGCTCTTAAAACGCCTTCAAAAGTTGCGGGGAAATTGTTGTTATCTTTTTTTTGTTTTGTTGTTTTTTTTGGCGGTTTGGCGATCATCACTAATTCATGTATCGCCCGCGTCATCGCAACATACAAAACCGACAGCGACTCCTTGATATTACCTTCGATATAATCCGCAAACGCCTTGCGGTATTTATTTGGTTCTTCGGGCAATAACGCCTGCATTTCTTTGTTTAGATATTTTATTACGACGTCAATATCGGCGACGGCGTTTTTGCGTCCTGCGATGAATTGCGGCGTTTTTTCGCTTTTTGCTAGCGTTCCGTTAATATCGGGAAGTACGACTATATCAAATTGCATTCCTTTTGATTTATGTATTGTCATTATTCTGATGTTATCTGTTGCGTTTGGGCTTTCGACTTTTGTGTTATTGATCATTGATATAAATTGTTTTGTTCTGGCGCCGGTTGCGGTTTCTTGAAATTGATATGCTAATTCGAGCAATTTTTCCAATCGTTGATATTCGCGCTGATTGCAAAACGGCGCTAACGCTTCGGCAAAACGCTCTATTATTTTGCCGTAACCGTCCTCCATTATTTCGCGCCGCAACTTCAACGCAACTTCAGCCGCATGTTTATCGTCGTCGTATTTTGTCAACTTTATCGCCGTCGCCAACGGCGAATTCACAAGATGAAATCGCGCAACTCCGTCGTCAGGATGATCCGCCAATTGCATCGCCGACAGCACGCATTGAACCGCTGCGGAATCAACTATAGTATTTCCGCCTTCTTCACTCGCGCTAATATTGCGTCTGCGAAATTCATTCATCAACTCCGCAATCATCGCATTTTTTGTAACAAGAATTCCAATCGAACAATCAGGACGCCGCTCGTTTATCTCAATAATCCGCTTGACAACATAACCGGCATATCCCAAATTTACGTCGCCGTCGTCGTCATATTCGCCGTCTTTTTCAACCGCCGTATCTGAATCAATATCGTTGCCATTATCGTTGTTGTAAATATTATCCGGCGCAACTTCCAGCAAACAATATCCGTCTAATTCTTTCCGCGCCGTTTCGTGCGGTTTCATTCGTTCTTTCCACGATACGGCGACGTTGTGAAAATTTTCCAGCGCCGCATTCAAATCTATATTCGCAAACACGCGATTCACAACATCAATTACGACTTGACAACTACGATAACTTTTCATCAAATCATACTCTTCAATATTTTGCGCAACAGAATTTATTTCGTTGAATATTTCCGATACGCCGCCGCGCCATCCGTAAATCGCCTGCTTTGCGTCGCCGACGCATAAAAACGTGTTGACTGCCGAATTAGCCGCAACTTGACGCACAAAAGGCTCAAGAATATTCCATTGAGATTTAGACGTGTCTTGAAATTCGTCTAAAAGCAGATGATCCATTTTGAAATTCGTCCGATGCAAAATAGATTTAAACAACGCCTGAAAATCAGATTTATTATTTTGCGATTTGAATAAGTCGCCTAGACGGTTTGTAACATCGTTGAATTGTAAAACTTGATCGCGGGTTGTTATTTTGTCGTATCCTTCGGCGATTAAATCGAATAGTTCGCGCATTGCCGTTGTTATTCCGACGATTTTATTTAATTCGACCGCTCTGGCGTGAACTATAAATTTACTTATTGCGGCGTGCAGATCGCCGTCGATTGGATTTGAATAATATTTGTTTTCTTTGGTGATTATTTTTTGTACGAAGCCGTTGCGCAAAAAATTTATCCAATCGTTTTTGTCGATCATCTCAATAATTTTTTTGTGAGCCTTGTCAAATGTAACTAGCGTAGTTCCGTCTTTTTTGACGGGCAAGTTAGCGAATTTCAATTGTTCGTAGCAAAATTCAAATTCGGCGTTTTCTAGTTCTTTTGACAATAATTCGTTATTATTCCACGCTTCGGGCGTCGACTCGCGTACAAGCGGAATTACGTCGCGCGCTAATTCGCGCAATTTTTTTGTAACATTAATATCTTGGTCGTCTTGTTGTATTGCGTGCATGATTTTTCTTGCGTGATTTTTTTCTGAATTTTCGAGGACGTTTCTGATGGCTTCGTTAATAATTTTTTCAAAATCGTTATCGGGAATTATTGACCAGCCTGAAGGAAATCCTAACTCAAGAAAAAACGTTGAAGCGATGCGGCTAAAGAAAGAGTCAAGCGTGCAAATGCGGACTTTGTAGAGATTGCGTACAAGTTTAGCGAGTGTTTGGAATAATTTTGTATCGGCGTAATCATCTGGATTTTTTGCGTTATTTAAGATTTCGTGCGGCATTAAGTTTTTCAGATTATTTTTTTCGTCGTTATTTCCGGCGAGTGCGTTTGCGAGTCGGTTAAGTATCCGGTCTGTTATTTCGCCGGCGGCTTTACGTGTAAATGTAGAAGCAAGAATCGTATCAACATCTACGTCCGTAAACAATATCCCAAGAAAACTATTACTCAATTGCATAGTTTTACCAGAACCGGCAGAAGCTTGAATCACAATATTAGGCATGCGATTATTTTTCCTTTTGGGTGTACGTGTAATAATATGTACGTTTATATTACTCGCACTTTAAATTGCGGTTGTTAAAAAATACGCATAATTATTCAATGGAGTATTTTTTGATCAAAAATTACGTTGCATTTCGTCCCTTTTGGGGCTGTTACGCATTGCCCATAAAGTAACGAAATTCATTTACAATTATCGTTACAAAAAATCGTCAAAAGGAACGCATGCGAAACGCCCGCGATCCGGCGGTTTGTGATTCGCTTTAAAAACGATCAACAGATTACGCAGATTAGAAAGATTTTTTTAGGGACAAGTGGGACAATTTTTTTGTAACAAAAAACTATTCTAAATTTCTAAAAAACTCCTCTCTACTCCCTAAACCCTATTCCCTATTCTCTATTTTTCTATTCCCTAAAATCCAACGCTTAAAATTTTCTTGAACGGTTACGTTTTTTTTTATTTATTTTTTCCGCAACATTGTTTGTATTTTTTTCCGCTTCCGCAAGGGCATGGGGCGTTGCGGGCGATGTGTTCACCTCGATTTCTAATTGGTTCAGGTTTTTTATCGCTTGTTTGTATATTATTCAACATATCCATTTTTTCATTGTTAGCATTGTTCGCATTTCTTGCTTCCGCCAGAACTGAATTCGCTTCAACTTCCTCATGCACCGCATTCGACTCCGCCCAAACAGAATCAGTAACGTCCTGCTCCATGTCTTCAAGTTTAAAAACTAAATCCGTTACCCTCAAATAAACCGCATCCCACATCTCACGAAATAATTTCATTCCATCACGTTTAAAAGCGACCTTCGGGTCTTCTTGCGCATAACCTCGTAACCCGATACTCGACCGCAAATGATCCATTACCAACAAATGATCCTTCCACGCTGTGTCAAGTATTCTAAGAATTAACGCCCTTTCCATCTGGCGCATTTCGGGATTATACCTGTCCTCAATCAACGAACAGATTCTGTCCTCCAACTCCGCCACCTCCCAACCAAGAACGATTTCCGCCGTCAAACCGCCATACAATTCACCCGCAAATTCACGGTTCGCCCATTCAATAAAATCAGTCAGATGCGAATCATTTTGTATCCGCATTCCAGATATGACTTCCTTTTCTTTTTTCTCTTTCTCCCTCTTTTGCGCTATAGAATCTTTGACCGACGAATATTTTCCGACATACCGCGCCGGCTGCTTGGCAACACTTCTAACGGCAAATTTTGAACCTGCAAAATTTTTGCCTCCCGCTGAATTTGCCGCAATTTCAGCCGCTAAATGTTTCCTCAACGCTTCCGGATCTATTCCGTTATACCGCATCAATTCGTCCAACCTCCGCCGCAATTCAAGATAAAGTTCCGGCACTCTGTCCGAAGCAATACGGCTTTTTGCAAACATTACTTCCTCAATTTCTTGCCGCTGTCTGTTTTTCAACTCCTCCAAATCAAATTCGACGTTAAAACGCCGCCTCGCCCATTCGACCAACGGCTCGCGATTATATCTACGACCGCTTTGATCCGTAATCGTATAATGATGCAACCCCGTAATGACCGGAAATTGTACTTCCTTGTCGCGGTATTTTTCATAAGTTAATTGTCTTACCCGTTCAATAAACGCCGCCTTGTCAATATCTATCACATCGGAAAAATCAGCCTCAATCTCAAACTTTTGCTTTATCCACGCTATCGCCATCTTTATCCCGTAACCATTCTCCAACAATTCGGCGCCTTCCGATAAATCAACGCTTAAAATGAATTTGCGCGTTTTCTCAATCAAAACGTCCGCCAACTCGTCGTAAGGTATTCGGCGTAAATCACGATCCGTATAACGCGTTTTCCATCTTGAATTTGACCAGTTAGCCAACGCCTGCCAGTTCTGCTCCGTCTCATCTACTTCATCAGATACGTTTTCGTCTATCGCTTCCAAAACTTCCGATTCCGATTTACGCATAACCGCATCAATCGCAAACTCCTTCGCCGCCTCAAAAGGCATCCCGCGAAAATCACGCGGCTCGAACTCTACGCCAAAACGATTGCCGATCCACGCGGCAAACGACGCCGTTTCGTAATCCTTGTCCAGAAATTGCCCCAAGTGAACGTTGATTTCCTCGTCTATCATTTCCAGAATCAATTCCTTCGTATTAGCGCCGTCAAGTATCCGCTGCCTATAACCGTAAACGCTCTTGCGCTGGAAATCCATTACTTCGTCGTATTCGAGTAGATTTTTACGTATGTCAAAATTCCGCTCTTCAACTTTTCGCTGCGCGCCTTCAATTCTGCGGTTAAGCATTTTGTGTTCCAACGGCATACCGTCGCTTACGCCGAGCGTATCCATTATCCGCTTAAACCAATCGCCGCCAAAAATACGCATTAAATCATCTTCAAGCGAAAGATAAAAACGACTCGTTCCCGGATCGCCTTGCCGTCCTGTACGCCCGCGTAATTGCAAGTCTATGCGGCGGGCTTCGTGACGTTCGGTGCCGATAATATGCAAGCCGCCCATTGCCCGCACTTCTTCGCCTTCCGCCCGCATCTGCTCGCGCGCCTCTATATCAGCAACCAACGAAGTCCAAACGTCGCGCGGCACTTCAAGACGCGTAGGATATTCAGATTGCAAAATACTCCACGCCATCGCCTCAGGATTACCGCCAAGTATAATATCAGTACCGCGTCCAGCCATATTTGTTGCGATAGTTACGGCGCCTTTGCGTCCTGCTTGTGCGATTATTTCGGCTTCGTGTTGATGATATTTTGCGTTTAAGACTTGATTATGTATCCCTTTCATGTCAAGCATATTTGACACAAGTTCGCTCTTTTCTATCGATACGGTGCCTACAAGAATCGGACGACCTTTGTGTGAAATATTTTTTACGTCTTTTTTGTCGAACCATTCTGGTTGCTTGTGTCCTTTGGGAGTAAATTCTATCCGGTCGTTTTCTTCACGGACAATAGTTCCGATCATCTCATTTGACTCGTCGCCGTTGAGGTCAAGAATATCCCATTTGTGCATCCGTTCAATTGCATCTACTATCGCTTTGAATTTACCTTTTTCGGTTTTGTAAATTACGTCTGGATAATTTACGCGTCGCAGCGGTTTATTTGTAGGTATTGCAATTACGTCGAGCCGGTAAATTTTCAAAAATTCAGACGCTTCCGTCATTCCGGTTCCGGTCATGCCTGATATTTTGTCGTAAAGTTTAAAGAAGTTTTGCAATGTTATAGTTGCTAACGTTTGATTTTCTTCTTTAACTTTTACGCGTTCTTTGGCTTCTACCGCTTGGTGCAAGCCGTCGCTCCAATGTCGTCCGGGCATTGCGCGTCCGGTAAATTCATCGACAATTATTATCTCTTCGCCGTCTATCATATAGTTCACGTCAAGTTTATACAGATGATGCGCTTTCAATGCGTTATCGATCAAATGCGGCCATTCCATATTTCCGGCGGTGTAAAAAGATTCTACTCCGGCTAATTTTTCGGCGTGTCTTACTCCGGCGTCGGTCAAGTTAGTCGTGTGATCTTTTTCGTTGACTTCAAAATCGACGCCTTTGGTTAATTGCAATGCGATTTTATTTGCGACGCCGTATTTGGCAACGTCGCCGTGTGCGGGACCGGCAATAATTAGCGGAGTTCTAGCCTCGTCGATTAGTATATTGTCAACTTCGTCTATGATTGCGAAGTTGAGTTTACCTTGAACTTGTTGAAATGTAGGCGCAAATCTGTTATCGCCGCGAGCCGCAAATTTCATATTATCTCGCAAATAATCGAATCCAAATTCGTTATTTGTGCCGTAAGTAATATCGCATTGGTATGCTTTTTGTCGATCATCGGGTTCCATGTTGCTTTGGATTGTGCCGACTGAAACTCCGAGCGCAATATAAAGCGGCCCCATCCATTCCATATCGCGACGGGCAAGATAATCATTCACCGTAACAACATGCACGCCTTGACCGGTCAATGAATTTAGATAAGCGGGCAAGGTAGCGACGAGCGTTTTACCTTCGCCGGTTACCATTTCGGCAATTGCGCCGCTATGGAGTACGACGCCGCCCATAAGTTGAACGTCGTAATGACGCAAACCAAGAACACGCCGACCAGCCTCGCGACAAACCGCAAAAGCCTCGATAAGTATATCATCAAGCGTAGCGCCACGAGCAAGACGCTCTTTAAACTCGGCTGTTTTGGCTTTAAGTTCGTCGTTAGTCAGCGCCGTCATTGCAGGTTCGAGTTCGTTGATAGCGTCGATTTGGGGCTGTAGTTGTCGTATGTAGCGTGCGTTAGCGGCGCCGAACATAGAGGTAATTGTACGTTCTATCCAACGCGTAACAGATGTAAAAAAATCGCCAACCGCCTCAAAGGCATCTTCAAAAAAAGACATTTTTAAATCTAACAGTTAAAATAAAAAAAAACAGTAACAGTTCACAAAAATTTAAACGACAAATTTTAGGGAATAGGGGATAGGTTGCAGTGGATAGTTTTCTAAAATTAGATGATTTAGAGAAAAAGTTTTCTGTTTTAAAAAATTGTCTCACTTGTCCCTCATGTCCCACTTGTCTCTCAAAAGTTGCCAATACATAATTTGCTAAACGAATTTCTGATAACGGTTACAAAGTATAAAAGCCTGCCGTCCAATAAATAGACAGGCAACGGTAAACGCAAATTCAAGTAAGAACAATTTAAAATTAACGCAACATTGTAATCCAGAATTTCATTATTGCAATCCTTACCGTTAAAACAATAAAATCAAATGGGAGTATTCCCCTTCCGTGTGAGTGGTCATTACTTTTTTTTTAATTTTGTTATGATGTAGTGAGTGGTTTTTTTATTTTTTATCATTAGGGTATCTCTAAAAATTCATTTTTTTGCAAAAAGGTAGGCGGCGTTTCGCCGCTGTGTTTATTTTTTGGGCCGCAATGGAGTTTATCTTATCAATAAATTGTAATAATTCATAAAGCCTGAAATATGTCTATTTTAGACGTATGAAATATTAAAGTTTATTGATGTCATAAACCGTAATGCGGCCCAAAATTAAACACTGGTCGAAACGCCGCCTACCTAGACAAATGAATTTTTAGAGATACCCTATTATTGAATTTAAATGCAATACCATTTACCAAATTTGAAAACTTATTTGCGCACGTACCTTAGTAGGGTAGTTGCAATAGTCTGTTCAATTGGGTTTGGGACATTTCTAGTTCGGTTTTTTTAATTTATTTGCTTTTAATTATTGCAAAGGGTATTTCCATGAAACGTTATAATATTTTTGAACATGTAGTTTTTTTGTTTTCGTTGTTGGTAACTTCCGGTTTTTCCTTTGGAGCGTTAGAAGAAGGTAAGCTGACCGTTCCGATAGAAGAGCCGTTAAAGATTTTTCAAATGATCGGCGAACAATCCAGATCGAACTATGAAAAAATCAAAACATGGCAGGGCGAATATGCTTTTGAAGAACGATTTGTTTTCAGTAGTAATATGTCTCAATTGATTGAAAAAAATATCGGTGCGAAATTACCGTCCGAATTTGTTATGATACAGAAAGGCAAATTTATATTTTGTATCGATATTCGAAAAGACGCATTATTTGTTGACTACCATCCCGAAAGCGTTTTGTTAGAAGATATTTCCGGACATCCAATTTCTCTTGAGAAAGATGCAAAAAATAAATTGGAAAAAACTTCATTAAAAAGAATTGTTTCAATCGTAACGCCTAAAGAATTTTATTCATTTGATAAAAACTCTCAAATAGGATCATATCCTAAAATTGGTGATAAAGAAGATCGGGTGGGGCGTGTTGCCTTCCGATATCCTAGCACGGATAGTCACAAAATAGGTATTAAGGTCGATCCTAGAACTTTTATGGTTTGCGGAGGTGAATTTTTCTGGATTCATTGTCAAAGGATTGCCGACAAAAGTCGTCCATTACGTATAAAAACAGACGCAAATGACTCAAATGTTTATTTGAATGAAATTGGCAGTTCGAAGTCAATTCAGTACCAAATTTACTATGATTTTAATGGGAGAGAGAATATGGTTTTTGAGTATATTGTTGATGGTAATTCAGCGTTTAATGTGATAAAGTATGCTAACGGCGCTGGATTTATTGATAAAGGTTACACAATACGTGAAAAAAATATTTTTGAATACAAGAAAGTTGATGATATTTATATTCCATTTGTATTTGAAAAAAATCTTGGCGAGACGAGTAAAAACAACTTGTTTGAGCTGTGTAACCGTTATGAACTACTAAAAACCGAGATCAATAAACCTCTGCCACCGGATATTTTTACAATTGAACGATTGGGACTTGAGGATGGCGACAGATATTACGATAAAGTCAAAAATAAATTGTTTGAAATGATCGATGGTAAAATTGTTCCGATGCGGTCTGGTACAAGTTGGCAACCGAATAGAATCTCAGCGGTACGTATTGTATTGATAGTTGCTGGTTGTTTGTTGATGTTGATCGGAATATTTAGAAAATTACGGAAAAAAGTCAATAAGTGATTGTTGCTTTTTTGACGTAATAAGTGTTGTGTATGTAGAATGTTTGTCAGTTGAACATTGGTACAAAAAAAGGATCTATTGCTCTTGTATTGATTGTGATTGAAATTTATTGGAAGTACATTGTAGAAATCTAATAGGGCGTCTCTAAAAATTCATTTGTTCAGGTAGGCGGCGTTTCGCCCCGTGTTTAATTTTGTGCCGCAGTAGAGTTTACGACATCAATAAATTTTATTACTTCACAACGTTTAAAAGACATCTATTTTAGACGTTATGAATTATTACAATTTAATAATTGTTTTATACGTAATGCGGCCCAAAATTAAACACAGCGCCGAAACTCCGCAATGGAGTTTATGATACCAATAAATTTCAATAATTCATAAAGCCTACATTATGTTTATTTTAGACGTGCAAAATATTAAAATTTATTGATGACGTAAACCGTAATGCGGCGTTTCGGCGAAACGCCGCCTACCTGGACAAATGAATTTTTAGAGATGCCGTAATGTTATAGGAGTGGTGTTTATGTCTTTAAATAGGAAAATAACTAATGGTGTGGTGGTCTTGTTGATAGTTGTTTTTTGTGATGTATTCAGTTTAGTATTGGCAGAGGAGATAGATCTTGTTAGTAAGACCGATACTGAGTACATTGCAAATTTACCGTTACAATGGTCGCCTGTACCGTTTGCAGATTATGCAAAAGTAATTAAATTGCTTCAATCTCAAAGTCAAGGTAATATCTCAAGAATTGAGACTTTGAAAGGAATTTATTCTGTCGAATTTTCGCAACACCTGACGTCATCGCAAATACGTGATATTACAGAGGCGGCAGGAACCTCAAAGGGCGCTACTCAAACGGTAAATTTTGATCTTGAATTTGTAGCTGATGCAAGAAGCAATTTTATCTATAGAAAGAAAACAATGACAGGAAATGATTTCAAAGAAATGGGACAGTCTGAAAAAATCAAAACAGAAAATTTGGCGGGTACCGAATACGTTGCAATTGAAAGAAACGATGTTTCTATTGAACGGAGTCTAATGAAACAGAATACTTTTCAGGAATTGCCCGATTATCCTGACATGACAGAAAGAAATGTTGCAAGAAAATATACATCTGCTAAGGTTGCTAACATGCATCTTGCTGAATATATCAATATTCTGAAATTGATTGATCTTAAAAACTGGGAGCCTCTTGATGTGGCAATGAGAACATTACAGTCGCATAATGCTAGTGTTGTCAAAAAGATGTCTTCGTACTATTTTATCTATGAATCAAATACACCGATAAAGTGGTATGCAATTCAGGTTGTTTTTGATGACACAACATTTAATCGCAAAATGGTTCGCAAGTCTTTTTGGAACGAGTCTAATGGTTTTTTGCCACTGGGAATGTCTGCGTATGTTATCAAAAACGACGGTAGTGAAGAATTGTCAAATTTAACAGTGGCGACGTGGAAAAAATTCGGTGGAGTTTTTGTTCCCGAAACGTATCTACAAATGAATTACTTACCCGATGGTATGCTATCATTTTCCCGTTCGTTGAAAGCACAAAAATTGGAAATAAATACGCCACTCGACCCAAATCAATTTGAGTTGGCAGCGTTGGGATTAAAAGATGGCGACTATTTGCTCGACGAAATTCGTAAACAGGTTTTTACGATTCAAAATGGTAAACCCGTCTATCAGGCAAAGTTCTATGAAAAATATCAGACGTCTCAAGAACCAGGTCGTAATCGGATTCTTTTGCTCATTATGACATCAGGATTGATTTTAATTGCTTTTGGAATTTATCTGAAAATCCGCAGAAAAAAATCTGAAAATAACAAAAAATGAAATCAGATGTTTTTTATGGTCGAAACAAAATTATTTTGATTGTTGTGTTTGTTGTGTTATCTGTTTTTGTTTCACTATCGACATCAACAAACCACGACGAGGCAGCCAATATTGCGGCGGGGATTTCAATATGGAAATACGGTTGTTTTGACTGTTATTCTGTGAACCCGCCGCTTGTAAAGTTTATTGATGCCATAAACCGTAATACGGCCCAAAATTAAACGCGGGGCGAAACGCCGCCTACCTGGACAAATGGATTTTTAGAGACGCCCAATTTTTAATCAGGTATTTTTTTGAGAAATTCGTTATATTTTTTGTCTAGTTCTTCGTAGCTGCAAGCGGTTAATTTTGTCAGCGAATCTGGTTTATCTAATCCGTTATGAATCAACCTTACTAATTTTAGCAGAGGTTTACGATATTTTCCGTTTTCTGCGAACATTAGAAAATGCGTCATTGCGGCAGATTGCGAGTATAATTTTGGCAATTCTTTTTGTTGTTGGTAATCATTCATTCCGAGTTTAACAATTTTTGCGAAAGGGATATAAAAATTTAGGTTTTGTGCGTTATATTTTGCGGCGTACAATCTTTCATCTTTAATATCGCCTAAAACGTAATGATTATCCTTTATCCGCAACGTTTCCATGAACATTGCCAAACCTTCGACTAGCCAGCAATTGTATCGGCTTCCGGGCGGTTCATTTGGTCGTGCCGTTGAACGCGGGTCAAAAAATAATTGGTGCGAGCCTTCGTGTAATAAAACTCTGCGTATTGATTCAATTTCATCTTTATCCATTTCCGGCGAAGCGGCAAAAAAATACGCACGTTTCAATTTCGGCAAATAATATCCATTCGACGCCGTTATATTCGGCTCAATTTTCATCAAATCAGACGTATAATCATTTTTGTTACGATAAATCGTAACTTTGCGTTGGAGTGGCAAAAAAAACGTTCCTTTTTTCTGGAACAGCGCTTTGACGCGCATGTTGTCGCTTAACGAACTATAAGTAAAAAGTTGCCAAGCGTCGTGTAGATGTTCGAGTTTGCGCGACTGCGTAACGCCTTCTTCTAAACTATGATTTGTGATAATTTCGTAATGTTGCGTTGTGATTTTCCATCCGTTTTGAATTTTTGTGCGAAATTTAATCTCATCGTCGATTGAAACCCAGCGTTGTGAATTTATCATTCGTTCTCCTGCTTCGTAACGTTTAACGTAATCTTTTTTAATCCATCCGAATTGCGGGTGATCGACGTGATCTTTCAATTTATTTATTTCCCAATTTGTATGCCATTTGCCGTCGTGTAAATGATAGCCGAATATTTCGCGTATTTCGTTGTGATTGGGATTGAGTCCAATTGCGTCGATTAACAATTGTATAGATTCGGCGTAATTATTAGCGTTAGATTCGGCAATTGCCTGTTGATATAATTTATCTGCCGTCAAAATATCGGAATCCGAAACAGACTGCGCCGCTCGCTCCGCCGAAGAACAACGCAACACCGGAAACCTAAACTCGTCCCCAACGCCATACGAAATCGTTACATCGACAAGAACCAAAAATATAAAAATTACGTCAATATACTTACGCATAAAAATTCGGAATGCGGAATTATTTTTAAAAATCCTTTTAATCTGTGTAATCTGTGGATCGAAATTCTTGTCCACAGATTACGCAGATTAAAAGGATTATTTGTAATATTTCAGTGGAATATTTATTTTTACATTCAACTCTGCCATGTGTGATACTTTATTACCCGTATGCTTTAGGGTATTTCTAAAAATTCATTTGTCTAGGTAGGCGGCGTTTCGCCCCGTGTTTAATTTTGGGCCGCATTACGGTTTACGACATCAATAAATTTTAATATTTCACACGTCTAAAATAAACATATTTTAGGCTTTATGAATTATTA
>JAISLW010000319.1 GCA_031277105.1 Planctomycetaceae bacterium
GTAAGCAAAAGTTGGGCAAACATTGTGCTGGCAGGCGTAATATCTTTTTTGGACTCTGCCCAAAGAAAAACTTCGGACGTAAAAAGACTAGTCGACGCAGAAACAATAAAATCTATGCGCTGATCCTCAAGACAAATCTGATAACCAGAAAAAAATTTGTCTTTAACTTTAAGCCGTAAATCCATCTCGCTCTTAACGGAAAATGTCATCGGTAATATTTATTGATAACGTCTAAAAACCAGTTTTTTATTTATTAACCACCGAGAACACAGAGTTCACAGAGAATAATTTTAAACTATTCGGACTTTCATTTGCGTTTACCTTTGCTTGCCTAGCTATCGGGCGGCAGGCTTTTAAACTATTCGTACTTGAGTTTGCGTTTACCTTCGCCTGCCTAGCTTTCGGACGGCAGGCTTTGACGCTTTTAAATCGATGAATTTCAAGTACGAGCAGTATACGCTTTTACATCGCTAAATTTCAAGTACGATACGTATAAAAAATATTTTAAATCAAAAAGTCAATTAATATTAAATAACGTTTTGATTGCAATGAAAAATTTTCTCTGTGTTCTCTGTGTCCTCTGTGGTTAATAAAAATAAATTTGTGGTTTTTAGGAGTTATCTATTGTTAAAAAATTCATGTATGGTCGGTATAGTGAATTTCTGTATTTTTGGTTTGAATTGTGTTTGTGGCAGTGATTTTATTTTTAGGGGTAATGTTTTTTCTGATTAGTATGAATATTAACGTGATTGCGGCGCCGGTGAAAATTCCTTCTGCAATTATTGAATAAGTAATTGGCAGGAAATAATATGCCGTTTGGCTTGCGATCATTGTTATTATTAGCAATATTGGATTAACGAACCGGCATTTGCACGTTAAGACGACGATCAGTAGCGTTGTCAGGTAATAATATTTCAACAAATTATAACGCACAATAAAATACGTAACATTGTCCGTTCCTGAAATTTCGCATGCGTTCCAATCCGGCGCAATATTATTTTTGCGGAATGATTGATTTATATCTTGCCAATTTATGTTTTGAGTTTTTGGGGCTGCGTTTATCCAATCTGTAATTGTTATCATTTGCGGTTTATTGATGTTTGCGCTTGGCATTGTTTCGTGGATTTTTTTTGTTGTGGTTGTTTCGTCGTTTGCGATATATTTTGCGGGTTCGTCGTTTTCGGCGAACCATGATTGGTTATTGATTTGTTGTCCGTTGAAGTATTGGAACACTCCGGCGGTTTGGAGTGATGTAAAGTAAATCGAGTATTCGTCTCTTCCGTCTGATGTTTGTTTAACTGAAATGAATATTGTCAAGTCATTATCGAGGTTGCTGGAATTATGTTCATTTATTGACGTTATGGGTTTAGTCAAGATTCCGCGACTTGTGCCGTCAGATGCATCGACGTAAAATTTAACTTCCGACGCATCGTAAGTCTCATCGCCTAATTTTGCGTTGCGGATATTTTGTAACAATAATTCGGTGAAATTTTTTTTACCGTCCGCTAACATTTGCCAAGTCAAATCTGAATTTTCGTTGGTTGTTTGTTTTGACCATTCGGTGAAACTTTGTAGCGCTATTATTGCTTTGAGTCGATTTTTATTTTGTTTGGGTAAGATTTTGGCAAAATTTGTTATATCTGATTCAAATAGATTTGAGGCTTTTAATTTATCTGTTGACTTGATGATTTTGTAATCGGGATGAAACCACACGATACAATTTTTACTCAGAACTGGAATATCTATTTTGGGGTATTGCGGGATAATTTGCGTAATAGTTTTTTGATTATAATTTTTGTACGAATATTCAATCGACGCCGTAATGTATCGTTCTGACTCTGGAATTGCTAGGGCGAGCGTGTTTGTTGATATTGATTGCCATGTTGATTGTTTGTTATTGATCCAGATAATTTCAACGTCGTCGGTTTTTACGCCGTCCGGTAAAATTATGCGTAATGATTCTTTGCTTCGGTTTTCGATATAGAAATTCGCGCAATTCCGAACGGCGCCGTCAAGATCGTATTGACTCTCTAATTTCATCAACCAAATCCATGCTTCCGGCGGCAATTCGGATTTATTTATGCGTTGTAATTTTAGCGCCGGTTTGTCGAGTCGTTTTATTTCGTCGGCGGGTTCAAAACGAAATGCCGCTCGAATATTCCTGTTTAATTGACGGTTTGAAATATCGGTAGGGATAGATTTGAGATTATCTGGAAGAATTGCGTAAGGAAATTGTCCGGTTGATTCGATATAAATTTCGCCGTGTTGCGATTGTGCGGCGGGCAATATTGCGACGGGGACGATGATTTCGTCGTTAGTTGTTATGGGTTTAGTTGCGGAGATTTCAAATTGGATATTTTGCGGCGTTGCGAGTCGTATTTCCCATAAATCGCCTTTATCGAATTTTTCCGGCAAGTTCTTATCTGCCAGCGCCGCGATAAATTCGTCGATTTCGCGACCTTTGATTATGCGAGTTTGGATAATTTGCGGATTTTCTGTACGATAAATATCAGGTCTAGTCGAGCCGTTTGTAATATTCCATTGCCAATTCCGGTTATTGATTATTGTTTCGTTTGGCGGCGTATTTTTTGATTCGATAATATAAACGTAAATTCGTTCTATTGCCGATTCGCGAGGTTTGATGTTGAAGGTGAAAGTTGCGTTTGAGTTGTATGTTCCGATTTTAATTTTTTCGGTTATAGCGGCGTTATAATCGGGTCTTGTTCTTCCTATTTTGAATGCGAGTTCTTGTGTGCGGACGTCGAGTGGCAACAGAACGCCTTCGGGTTGTTCGATGAATAGTTGTTGTAATTTTGCGTCGGTTAAATCGCGGATTTCAAATAAAGCGGAGTCTTGCAAACGGTACTGTAATTTTGACGGCAAATCGGTTTGAACGGCGACAAAATGCGACTCGTTTTTTTGTAACGATAATAGCAAAGGCGATAATTCAACTAACTTAAATTCACGATGCGGATCGGTAAGAAATCGTCCGGTTACTTGAATCCGCAACTGATCGCCGGCGGCAAGCGGCTTCTTTAATTGAAGCGAAAGATATGATTCAATATTATTGTTGCGCAAATTCCGGTTAGATTCTAATTTCATATCTTTTGCCGGAATAATATCCCAAGATAAAATCTCGTCGTTGGAGATTCCTTTAACCGAATGTATTGCCCAATGCGGCGAGACGGGAAATGCGAATGTGAAGCGTTGACCTTCGGTCGCTTTAATTGCGGCGATAGCGTTGCCGTTGATAGCGTCGTCGCTCATCTGGATTTGGGTAAAAGTTTCGACTGCGTAACGCGATTCTTCTTGATAAACGTTTATGCCAATTTGAGCGTCAGGGGCAAAATATTTCAATTCAAACGTGTCGTGTAAGGAACGGCTGGTATCGGTTACGGGGCGGACTTGCGTGCAATTTGACGGTAGCAAATTACGCGTTTGTAATGGGCGTTGAATAATTAGGGAGCAGCGGGTTTCTTTCCAGAAAAGATTTTTGGACGTTGCTTTGATACGTGGTAGTTTCCAGATATTGTTATTGACGGCGACGTCGGCTTTATTGTCGCCGGTAACTATCGGAGCAAGCGCCGCCAGCGTGATTTCATGCCTGCGCGAAGGTTCGATTTCAGACATATCGATGCGAATTAGAATATGATCTTTGTGGTCGATTTGCTCTAAAAATGAAGGCGAAATCGTAACGCCGCCAGAATGAATAGCGACGGGGACAAGCGGCGAATCTAATTCAACCTCGATATAATCAATAGCGGGATCGTTTTGATCGAACAGCAAGGTTGCGGTAACTTCGAGACCGGAAGTTGAGATATTATAGAGGACTGATTGTTGGTAGGCGGTGTTTAATTTTTTGGATTGGGGGGTATTTTTATTAGCGATGATTATTGAAATATTATTTTTTGATCCGGTTAAAATTTTCCAGTTATTGGCGGGAATATTGGGGTCAATTTTTTCTTCGATTACGATTGCGGACGGGCAAGTTAAAATTTTATCCGGCGGCAATTCTATATTTAATTCGGTTTGTGTTGAACGTGGAAAAGCCAAATCGAATTGTAATTTACCTTGAGGATCTGTTTTACCGCGTAGAGACCAGTCAAAATAAATTTGTTGCGTTGAATTTTTGTTACGAATATTATTGAGATCAAAAGTCGTAGGATTAACAGGATTCAAAAAATTCGTCGACGGTTTTAGATTCTCTGATGACTTTAGATTTGTCGAGGTTGTTGGATTTGTTGGATTTGTTGGGGTTGTTTGAGTTGTTTGATTGGCTGGAGTTGTTGGCGTTGCTGATGTTGTGGTTGGGTTTGGCAAGAGGATCAAGGTTTTATTATTGTTTGTGTGAACTAATTTGGGGTGTTGTTGTGTGATATTATTATCAAAAATATTTTGTGTATTATTGAGGTTGATCCATTGTTTCCAGGGTTCTAGTTCGATGGTTTTATTTTGTTGGGGATTTGTTGTGGTTTCGATTTTGATGTAACCTTTTCCGTTTATGAGTTGGGTTCCGTTTAATTTTGCGTTTAGTGTGGTGTGAATGATTTTGATTTGTTCGGTATTATTTTGATTTTTTTCTGGCGTATTGAGCGAGTTAATTAGGTCGTTGAATAGATCGCGGCGCATGGGGACGTAGCGTTCGTCGTTGAGGGGCCAATTGCTAATTTTATCGAGTGGTGCAAACCAATATCTATACCGCAAAACTTCCTCAATTTCGTTACCGAGTGCAATTCCGAATATGTGCCAAACGAAAACCAAAAAAAACCAAAAAAAATAAATTTGTTTCATTACATTTTAAACTGAAATTTGTAAACTGAAAATTGAATTTCTTGTCGTCATTCACGAAAGCGGGATATTGTAATTGTTACCGAAATAAACGCAATGGGAAATATCAATACAAAACAGCAAAACAAAAAACTGAGAAGGATCGTAGACGTTCCGCCTGCGAATCTGAAGGAACCCAGTCGAGATGCCAGCGATCCTGAAATGCAGGCGAGACCGACGGATCGCGGGCGTCTCGCCTGCACTTTCCCGCAAGGCAAACAAAAAGGCGGTTGAGATATTAAACCTCGATCATTAGCGGTTGAGTACAACCGCTTGCAGGCGAGACGCCCGCAAGCCTGGGATGCTGGCGAGACATCCGCTATCCGGCATTTTTTGTAACAATAAATATTTGTCCTGTTAGGGACAACATGTTGGTAGAAAAAAATGATAAAATTTTTAGCGTCCCGTTAAGGACGCAATAAAGGTTAAAGTTGTATTGACATGTTGTCCCTAACGGGACAAATATATTTTTGACCTTGCTTCTCGACCAACATGTTGTCCCTAACGGGACAGAAATGAATTTTTAGAGACGCCCAGATATTAAACCTCGATCATTAGCGGTTGAGTACAACCGCTTGCAGGCGAGACGCCCGCGATCCTGGGATGCAGGCGTGACGCCTGCGAATCTACAAACGATTTTTCGTAACAATAAATCTATCCCCTATCCCCTAATACTGCTCGTACTTGAAATTCAGCGATTTAAAAGCGTCAAAGCCGGCCGTCCGAAATCTATAGGCAGGCGAAGGTAAACGCAAACTCAAGTACGAATAGTTTAAAACTCTACCTTTCTAAAATTTCGTGAACGGTTACAAAATTTTCTCTGTGTTCTCTGTGGTTAATAAAAATAAATAGAGTTCTCTTATGTATGATTTATATTTTGCGGTAAATTGTTAGGTTATCGCCTTCCTTGTAATTTTTGGTTTAGCGGTTACAATTTTTTATCTTTGGTCAATATTATCTAAGATTTTTTGGCTAAAAATTTTTTTGTCTGATTTAGCGTATTTATCGGACGTGTTTTTTGGCGAGATTGGTATAACAATTTAACAATAATTATAAAAAAATAATGAGTGAAAGTTATGATATTGGATTGATGGGTTTGGCAGTAATGGGTCAAAATCTTGTGTTGAATATGGTTGATCATGGTTATCGTGTTGCCGTATTTAACAGGACGACTTCTAAAGTTGATGAATTTATCAACCTGCCGGAGTGTAAATCGTATGGCGACAAACTTGCCGCCGCTTATTCTTTGAAGGAACTTGTATTGAAGTTGAAGCGACCTCGTAAGGTTATGCTTATGATTCAATCTAAAGACGCCGTTCCTGCGCCGGAGATAGCGTTATATCCGCAAGCGGCGGCGATTGACGCTGTTATTGAGGAACTTTTGCCGCTGCTCGAATCGGGCGACGTAATTATTGACGGCGGCAATACGCAATTCAAAGACACTGAACGCCGCACAAAATTTGTAGAATCACGCGGCTTGTTTTATATTGGCACGGGCGTTTCAGGCGGTGAAGAAGGCGCTCGCAAAGGACCGAGTATGATGCCGGGAGGTTCTGAAAAGGCGTGGAATATTGTCAAGGATATTTTCCAATCTATATCCGCCAAAGTCGGCGCTAATAAGGATATTCCTTGTTGCGAATGGGTCGGCGATCGCGGCGCGGGACATTACGTAAAGATGGTTCACAACGGAATCGAGTACGGCGATATGCAACTAATATGCGAGGCGTATTGGATGTTGAAAAACGCTCTGAATTTTTCCAACGACGAAATCTATCAAACTTTTGCCGAATGGAATAAAGGCGAACTTGACAGTTATTTGATTGACATAACTAAAGATATTTTTACGGTCAAGGATAAGGAGACGGGCAAGTATCTTGTAGATTTAATTTTTGATGCGGCGGGAGCGAAGGGGACGGGCAAATGGATGAGTCAACTTGCGTTAGATATTGGGGCGCCGAGTAGTCTTGTTACGGAGGCAGTGTATGCGCGTTGTATTTCGGCGATTAAGGATGCGAGAGTTCGGGCGGCGAAAATATTGAAAGGACCGTCGGGCAATTATAGCGGCGATAAGAAAGCGTTTGTAGAACAGATTCGCAAGGCGCTTTATGCGTCGAAAATATGCTCGTATGCGCAAGGTTTTGTACAATTGCAAGCGGCGGGCAAAGAGTACGGATGGAAGTTGCAGTATGGTAATATAGCGATGTTGTGGCGCGGGGGGTGTATTATTAGGGCGGTCTTTTTGGAGAGAATCAAGGAAGCGTTTGATGCGGATCCGAATTTGGAGAATTTGTTGCTTGCGCCGTATTTCAAAACGGTAGTAGAAACGGCGCAAGATTCATGGCGAAATGTCGTAAAAACGGCGGTTGAATTGGGGATTCCGGTTCCGGCTTTTTCGACGGCGTTATCGTATTATGATTCTTATCGCTCTGAAAATTTACCCGCAAATTTACTGCAAGCCCAACGTGATTATTTCGGCGCTCACACCTACAAAAGAATAGATAAGCCAAACAATGAAATTTTTCATACAGATTGGATAAAAGAAAAAAAATAATTCACACTCTTTTTGTTTGCCTTGCGGCAAAGTGCAGGCGAGACGCCCGCAATCCGGTGGTCACGCCTGCTTTTCAAGATCGCAAGCGGTTGTACTCAACCGCTAATGAGCGAGTTTAACATCAAAACAGCCTTTTTGTTTGCCTATTGGCAAATTGCAGGCGAGACGCCTGCAATCCGGCAGACGCTTTTTTGTAACAAAAAATCTGCGTAATCTGCCGGATCTCTCTTTTAACAAATTGATCTACAAATTACACAGATTAGTCCAAACTAAATTAACTGGAAATTTTTGCGAATGCCGTTTATTACTTTACATTTTTCAATCCGTCGTCTAGCGCGCCAATGATGTCGTCAATATGCTCAAGACCTATCGATAAACGTATCAAATCTTCGCCAAGCCCCGATGATTTTTGATCCTCTTCACTCAATTGCGAATGCGTTGTACTCGCCGAATGAATGATAAGACTTTTAGCGTCGCCTACATTCGCAAGCAAACTAAATAACTCAATATTGTCAACGAATTTTATTGCCGCATCCTTGCCCGCCTTTAATCCGAAAACGACCATCCCGCCTGCGCCGTTTGGCAGATATTTTTTCGCAAGCGTATTTGAACTATCACCCGCCAAACCTGGATAACGCACCCACGCAACTTTAGGATGCCTCTTCAAATACTCCGCAACTTTCAAAGCATTTTCGCTATGCCGCGCCGCCCGCAACGGTAACGATTCAACGCCTTGCAAAAATATCCACGCCGCATCCGGCGCAAGCGTCGGACCTTGATTGCGTAAACCTACCGTCCTTAACCGCAAAATAAACGCCAACGGCGCCAACGGTCCCAAATCATGCGCAAACCTCAAACCATGATACCCGCGATCCGGCTCGTTGTATAACTCGAATTTTGGATCAGTCCAGTCAAACTTTCCATCGTCAATAACAACTCCGCCTATCCCCGTGCCATGACCGCCTATCCATTTTGACAAGGAATGAATAACAATATTCGCCCCATACTCAATCGGACGCAACAACGTCGGCGGCGTAAAAGTCGAATCAACAATCAACGGCAAATGATGCCGCTTGGCAATAGTCGCATAACCCTCAATATCAGCAACATCAAGCACAGGATTCCCAATCGTCTCAATAAATATCGCTTTCGTCTTTTTATTAATAGCCGCTTCAACTGCGTTGAAATCGTTTACCGGCGTGAACTTCGCAGTAATACCTTGTTGCGGAAGTATAGCGTCGAATTGCGTGAAAGTGCCGCCGTATAAATTCGACGCCGTAACAAATTCATCGCCTTGTTTAAGTATATTTGTAATAGTAAAATACACCGCCGCCGTACCACTCGACAACGTCAACCCCGCAGCGCCCTTGTCAAGCGCCGCCAAACGCTTCTCAAGCACGTCATTCGTCGGATTCATTAACCGCGAATAAATATTGCCGAGTTCTTTTAGTGCGAATAAATTAGCGCCATGCTCGGAATTTTTAAAATTGTATGCCGTTGTACGATAAACCGGCACCGCACGAGCCAACGTCGTCGGCTCTATCTCTTGACCCGCATGAATTGCAAGAGTCTCAATACGATAATTTCTTTTTGCCATAGCAAAAAATCTCCGTTGGGTATCTCTAAAAATTCATTTTTTTGTTAAAAGGTAGGCGATGTTTCGCCGAAACATCGCAATACGCATAAAACAATTATTAAACTTTAATAATTCATAACGTCTAAAATAAATATATTTTAGACATT
>JAISLW010000328.1 GCA_031277105.1 Planctomycetaceae bacterium
CGTACAACAGATTCAGCATTAGAGGAGGATCGCGGGCGTCTCGCCTGCACTTTGCCGCAAGGCAAATAAAAAGGCGCTTGAGATATAAACCTCGCTCATTAGCGGTTGAGTACAACCGCATGCAGGCGAGACGCCCGCGATCCTGAAGTGCAGGCGAGACGCCCGCGATCCCGAAGTGCAGGCAAGACGCCTGCGAACCTGAAATACAGACGAGACGCCTGCGATCCTTTGGTCTGTCCCATTTGTCCCTCCTGTCCCACTTGTCCCTAAAAAATCTTTCTAATCAGCGTAATCTGTTGACAAATAAAAGCGACTTATTAGATGGCGTTTTTATTGTTCTATTGTTATGGGGGTTCCCCATTCGCCGATTGTTTCTTCGTCTGTTTGTTGTTCTTGTTGTTCTGGTTCTTTTTCTATTGTTTTTTCAACTTCTGGGCGTTTTTTGAAAAATTCTGTTGCTAGATTAGGTTCCTCCGGCGTAAGAATATCTTGCAAAATTTCACTGCGGCGCCGCATCGAAAATACAACCAAACCGCCAAGTAAAACTATCGCCGCAACAAAAATTATAATAAATTCAATTAAACTAAATGTAAACATCACACAGAAATTTAAATACGAAATTTCAGAATTACAAAAAATCTTTGCTACCGTTTATTCCAACCGTTCACGGAAATCCGTTTAATAAGTTATCACGACAAAATTTTTAAGGACAAGTGGGACAAGAGGAACATGTGGGACAATTTTTTTGTAACAAAAAAATATTTTTCTAAATTGATAACTCTTAATTAAAAACTCTATCCCCTATCCCCTAAAATTTATCGTTTAACTTTCTGTGAACGGTTATGTTTATTTATTATCATTTTCTTTTGGTTTATTTATCCATTTGAATCCCATTTCGGATCGTATGCTTTCTAGCCATGCTTCTCTTGCTTCAATTATTTTGTCTCGTTGTCCGATTTGTAGATAGATTTGCGGCGGGGCTGTTTTGAATCTTTCCCATAACAAATCTTCCGCCGGCATTGTGCTAATGAGTTTTATAATGTGAACTGTAGTTTTTGGTTGATTAAAAGTTATTCCGACTTCGCCTACGTCTAACCCCGATGCAACCCGCATGAAATCCTCGCCTGGCGCGAAAATATACTTGTTCCCCGATTCCGCTTCGCCATACGGAACTCCCTTCTCCCTAATTTCACCAAACCTAACCGGCGAGTCCGAGTCTATCGCATAACCAAACGTCAACCACGTAAACGGCTCCGTCTCCGTTATCGATAACTTGTCCGACTTCGATTCCAAGACGACCTTCAACGATTCCTTTGACCCCTTCGCCAACTCCGCTAACTCACTCGCCGACTTAAACGCAATATCACGCGCCCGAACCTCGCGCCAACGCTTACTCGCCGCCTCATACAAAACATCATCGCCATCAATCGACGTCGGCTCAACCTCGTCCTTGAAATCAGTCGCCCAAATAAGTATCCGTAAATTATCGTCGCCTATCTTGTTCACTTGATACTCGTAAGGACGACCTTTAAACCAATTGACAATAAAATTCCGCTCAAGATCGCCGCTGACAAATTCAGAACGCCGCATAACGTCAAATATCGTACCGCCTTCCGTTACAACAACAAGACCATAAGGCGACAATATATCAGAAAAATCAGGCAACGCCGGAGGATTTATAATCGCCTTCGGATCGGCAATCTTTTGATCAATATATTTCCGGTAAATATCATATTGAACTCGCAACCGCGACTCCAACTCAACAAATGCCGCATCTATTTTGACCTGCGCCAAATGACGACGAATACCGTCTTCTACTTCTGAAAGCGGTTTGTACTCGCTATTCAAATCAGCAGAATTGTTGTCGTTGTTAGTTTTTGTCTCTGCCGGTTTATTTTCGGTTTTTTTCTCTTCCGTTTTTTCGTCAACTTTTTTCTCATCAGCCGTTTTCACTTCAATTTTTTTTGTATCATTTTCTTTTTCTGTTTTATTATTTGGTTCTGGTTGTTCTTTTGGTGTTGTTTCTTTTGTTTCGGAGGCTGTTTCGTTTTGGAATGATACTAATTTTACTTCCGCTTTTTTGGACAAATTATTGTAACGAAAATTATTCGCAAGATTAGATTCTTTGTTTTTGTCAATATTTTCGTTATTGTTATTTGGTTTATTTTCGGGAGTTGGTTCGGCATTTTGTTTTGGTTCTAATTTTGGTTCTGGTTGCGTTTCAGATTTTGGTTCTGGTTTAATTTCCGGTTTAATTTCTGGTTGTGTATTTTCTGTTGCGTTTTGATTTTGCGTATTTTGCAAGTTTAATCCTGGGATAAAATTTCCGAGTCTGCCTAAATTTGTTGTCGTATTATTATTTTCCATTTCGGGCAAAGTTTGTAGTTCTTTTTTTTGTGGTACAGGTTTTCGGAATAGTTCTTTTTTATTTTCTTGGTAGTATTTTTCGACGTCTTGTTTTGGGATGGTATCGAGTAATTTTTGGTTTATTGTGCCTTTGACGTAGCTGAAAGCGATTTGTTTTGGGTAAATGAAACCTGTTTCGGGTTTAGTCGGGTTGAATTTATTTTTTTTATTTTCGTCGAAGAAGCGTTTAACTTGTGCCGGCGTTGGTTCGGGCGTTTGGTTGATGAAGGCTTCTACGGGCAATGTTGCGACTTCGAGCGTCATTTGTTTATTAAGGCGTTGAAACCAATCCCATCTTGTCGAAGGCAGTATTGCGTTTTGCGTCATTATAAACAGGTATGTCATTTGATTTTGGCGTGTTTCTTCGGCGATAAGATATTCGAGGTATTGATCGTTTATGTTTAGTTCTTCGATAACTTGGTTGAGGTTTTGTTTGGTGAGAAAATCATCGGTGATTAATTTGAGTTGGTTGATGATAGCGTCGGGGCTAACGTCGATTCCTTGATCTTCGGCGTAACGTGCGAGCAGCCAGTTATTGATAAGTTCTTCATCGCTGATATTTTGCGTAAGTTGTTGTGCTTTCATTGCGAGGTAGCCGAGTCGAGTTTGTTGTGATTGTTGCGTTAAAATTGACGGGTTTGATTGTATTATTACCATCCAGAGGCGTTGGTAAAATCGGGCGAGATTGTCTCTGTTCCTTCTCAAGTTATCGATAAGTTGCGGATCAATTTTGCCGTGATGGCGCGTATCGGCGATGTAACCTTGACCTTCGCCGGATCGCACGCCGGTCAAAAGTTGCATAATCGCAGGCAATATAATAAACGCTATCATTGCCATTATTCCAAGTCCCGCCAAGCCCGCCACTTGATTACGTCTAAAAACTGCAAATGGACTAAAACTTTTTCTCTTCATAATAATTCCTTAAAATTTTCCTTTAAATTTTGTTGATTATTTTTAAACTATTAGCGATTAAAATTCACGTTAAACAATTTGCGTTTAACGGCGTCTGCCTAACATCGGAAAACAGACTTTGACAATTTTACCCCGCCAAAATTCAAACGCTATCCGTACTAAATATAACTATTAAACTAAAATAGTTACCTCTTGATTTTAATTTATTTTAATTTCAATTTTATAACTGTTCACGTAGATCGGTCAAACGTAAATCAGTCTAACAAATTTTATTAACGACAATTTTTGTTACAAAAAATCCAATCAAACAATTCGATTAGATCAATGAATTTCAAGTACGATCAATATAAATTCCGCGTTATTTTGACTCGTCTTTGGCAACATTAAATTTGCAACATCAACCTATTTCTTAATTCGAGCGGGGGGAATTATAACAAATTAATAAATTTTATTAAAGACTGATTTCAGTATTTTTCAGAAAATTTATCAAATAATTTTGCGCTGATATTTAATTGACAAAATTTTCGATACAAAAACCGTAACCTGAAATTCCAAAAACAGCAATTTATTTAAAAAACATTTTATCAATTTGATCCGGCATTTACAGTCATAGTAATACCGACCAAAGCGCGATTGTATATTTTTATTCGTCTTTGTAATATTTTACCTGTTAAGCCGGTTTTAAAAACCGGTAATAATTTTTTATAATTTTTATTTACATTTACATTGACGACCTTACAATTAAATAATGTAGCAAAATCTGTATAAGGATAAATATTATTATTGCCAAAATCTGTCGATAAAATAAAATCCCTTATCATTGCCAACGTAGGTTTTTCGTTATACAAATTTAAACATGTATTTGACGTAATAATCTTACAGAAAGGTTTGCCGGTATTATTATCAGAGTTTGTAATATTATCATTAGCGGTATATTCGTATATTTCTGATAATCTGGTTTGGTTTTTTACGTCTCTAACGCAACATGCCAATATCCACGTATCTTGTTTATTATTATTATTATTTATTGGCAATGAAATATTCATCAAAATAATTGATTCATAACTAAAAAAAGGAATAGCGATATTCGACTGATTAAAAACTTTGATTGCATGAGCGATTGGTATAAATTCAAATTTGGCATTGTTCCCATACGCGGCAAATAATTTTGAGTTAAAATTGCTATTATCAAGCGACAATAATTCATATAGTTTTTTGCTATTTTCATTTATTTTGTTTGGGGATTTTTTATTATCAAAGTATTTTTTTACAAAATTGAGCGATGTTTTTATGATTTCTCTAGTAAACTCGTTTGAAGTTTCAGGGCAACTCTCTAATTCTTCCAATGGAAATTTTGCAAATGAAAATAACGTAACATTTGTATTTATAGTCGGCTGATTTTTCAACGGACCAACGGCACGCAATTTTTTGATATGTGAATTAGAAATAAATATTGGCGGAGATTCGGGCGTATTGATAACAAATATTTGATCGTCTTCCATATTAAGATATTGTTGTCTAGTTGCGGTATCGCTAGAATCGTTTTGCGCAACAGAAAATCTAGCATTGAGACTTGCAATCTGTTGAATATGCGGTTCAAGTTTTGACGGCGCCGGTTTAGGATTTTCCGGTTTATCTTGGGCAAGAGTAAAATTTGAGACAATCACAATTGCAAAAATAATTATCGTTACAAAAAAACATCTTTTGAAAGTTTTCATAAATTCATCTTGAAATTATCAGGTAAAATTTTGTTACAAAAATTAAAAACGCACGTAACAGTTCACGAAAATTTAAGCGCTATGTTTTAGGGGTTAGGTTGTATGGAATAGCGGGACAATTTTCGTAACAATAATTGGGCGACTCTATGCCCTAATATTATTTTTTGTTTTTAGTTGTGTTTGTGTTTTGTGGTCTTAATGTTTTTTGGGCTAGCGCTCTGCACAAATATTCCTCTGTTTCCAATGCTTCCTTGCTATAAATCACGCCGTCGCGACCAATTTGATTCAACAACACAACTACCCGTTCAAGAAACGCCGACGGAACAACAAGATCAGAAAGCAACGCCCAACTCGCCGTACTTTGGGACGTGTTGTTACAATATTTCGCCTGCAATTGCTCGTCGCATTCGCCTTTGCACGCAAAATATACTTGCGTAATCGTATCCGCTACATTTTCATCGCTTTTGCGTAAACGTAAACGCACCACAACGCCTTGATTGTTATTTGTATAAAGCGTCTCCAATAAATCCTTTTGACAATATTCGCAACACACCGGTAAATACTTGTCCTGATAAATATGAACCGCCTGCTTGCCCAATGCGAATTTTGGAAAATAATGAGACGCAACTAAATCAAATCCCGCCGTCAAAAGATACGTCTCAATAAATTTTGAATCTATTATTTTGTAATCTTTGATAATGCCGTCCGATTTAATAGATTCCAAATAAGACGAAAACGCCGGCGCCGCTGATGTTGAATAAAAACCAATAAAACCGTCAACCTTGTTTCTGATTATACGTTCAAGAATATCGACTTCGTCCGGCTCCTTGACTGCAAGACGATTATGAGACTTATGACGACAACTCACAAGCCACTTAAACGGCGTCCAATTAAACTTGCCGCCAACATGCTCAATAACACAAAAATCATAACCGTCGTCAGACAACTTGTAAGACGGAGAATAAACCTTAAATCCAAGATTACTCATAAACTCCTGCGCAAATTGCCCCCACAACTCGCCATCAAACGGAATCTCATTAAAATCAATATTCATAATAAATACACCTCATAAATTTCAAATACGAACGGCATAAAAAGGGGCTTTTCAATTTTTACTGTTCGTCTATAATTTTTCGTCTAAAAATTACGGCAATACTTTTGGGAAACTTCTAAAAAACTGTTTTTTTATTTAAACGCCGAAAACGAGGAGAAGAATTTTTTAAAATATTTTAGATCAAAATGTCAATTATGATATTAAATAATGTCGTTTTGATTCCGATTAAAAATTTCCTCTGTGTTATCTGTGGTTAATAAAAATAAATTTGCGTTTTTTAGAAGTTGCCGTTTGCGTAATAGGATATGTTATCAAAAAATATTGTCAAGTGAATAGTTACGGATTTTACGAAATTTATAAAATTTACGTTTAAGGAATTTCTAATAAACCTGTTTTTTATTCAAACGTCGAGTACATAAAGATCGCAGATGAATTTTAAAATATAATTAATTTTAACGATATTTTCTATCAGTGAATTTTGCGTTTTCAGCGGCGAATAGAAACAGATACACGGATAAATTATTATGGGATTTTTTGGAGATATTAGGGTAATTTATAACATGGTTTTTCGACCTGTTCGCGGAAATTCTCACGCGCAAAGGATGGATAGTTTTTACAAAAACCAAGCCAAAGATTACGACGACTTCCGCCGCCGTTTGCTCAAAGGGCGCGAATCTCTTTGGCAAAATATGCTTACTATCGAACCTTATCAAAACACGATATGGATGGATATGGGCGGCGGCACAGGTTCAAATTTACATTTTTTTGGAGACGCAATTGATGATATTTCCAAAGTCTATGTCGTCGATCTTGCGGGTTCGTTGCTTGAAGTCGCCGATAATAGGATTCATGACAGCGGTTGGAAAAATGTTGAGACTGCCGAAGCCGATGCGACGACATTCGTACCGCAAGAAGGCGCCGTCGATAATATCACCTTCTCATATTCGCTAACAATGATTCCTGATTGGTTTGCCGCTATCGATCACGCTTGGGAACTACTAAAACCAGACGGAAAAATCGGAATAGTCGATTTCTATTTGTCAAGAAAATTCCCCGCAAAAAATCACGTTAAACATAATTGGCTAAAACGCACTTTCTGGCCCGCATGGTTCGCATACGATAATGTTTTCCCTTCGCACGATCACGTCCCATACCTGCACAAAAAATTCAAACCGCTACTATTTGAAGAACGCCAAACAAAATTACCATGGTTCCCTTTTTTCAAAATGCCATACTACATTTTCATCGGAAAAAAATAAAAACTATACCGCCAATTCTGGATAAACGTTCACGGAAAATTTTTTTAGTAAATTATGTATTGGCAATTTTTGAGGGACAAGTGGACAACTGGGACAAGTGGACAACTGGGACAAGAGAGACAATTTTTGTAACAAAAAATCTGTCGTAAAGGTTCGCAGGCGTCCCGCCTGCAATTTGCCGCAAGGCAAACAAAAAAATCTGTTGAGATATAAACTTGCTCGTCGGCGGTTGAGTACAACCGCTTGCAGGCGAGACGCCCGCGATCCATCTGACGATTTTTTGTAACAAAAATTCTATCCCCTACACCCTATCCCCTACACCCTACACTCTACACCCTACACTCTATCCCCTAAAAATCTATCGTTTCAATTTCCGTGAATGGTTACGGATTGTTTATACGGGTCGCCGTATTTTGCAATTATCGCTTCAACTCTCTCAATATCTTCCGGCGAATCAACTCCGCCGGTAGTTTCTTGACCTCCATAATCTACCGGCACAACCTTTATTCGCATTCCGTTTTCCAGAAATCTCATTTGCTCTAAACCTTCGACGCAACTTAACTCGTAATCTGACGGCGCTAACTCAACATAACGCCGCAACGCCCCAAACGTATAAGCATAAACCCCAACATGACGACAAACCGGACTCATTGATAACAACTTTTTAGCCTTGACAATATCACGAACCACAGGAATAACAGCCTTAGAAAACGCTAACGCAAAATTATTACGATCAACTAAAACCGTCGTACCCGAATACGGAGTTGACTTTTTCGTTTCAATAATTCCGTCAAACTCCTCCCAACTAAGACGAACCGACGGCGTAAATAAATCAACGCCGGAATTAACACGCCAACTCTCAATCAACGCCCGTATAACATGAGGCGGACAAAGCGGATTGTCGCCTTGCATGTTAATTACTAACTTGGGTTCAAATTTGCGTTCCGAAGACTTGTTAATAACCGCATCCCAACAACGCTCCGTACCATTTGCACAATCAGCGCGCGTCATCAATACAGGCAAACCCGAATTTTCGCAAAACTCAAAAATACGAGCGTCGTCCGTCGCAACCACAAAATCACAGTCCCCGCAAACTTCACAAACCAAAGAAGCAATCCCCGCAACACGCTTCACCAACTCGACGCCCGCAATCTTAATCAAAGGCTTGCCAGGTAAACGCGTCGATTGATAACGAGACGGAATTACAATTCTTATCGAAACAGAATCTTTTTGTAACATAACAGTATATTTTTCGCACTTTAAATTGCGTTTTTAAAAAATACGCACAAGTATTGAGTAGCGAATTTTTTGATCAATAAATGGGCGTCTCTAAAAATTCATCTGTTCAGATAGGCGGCTAAAAAAATTAAACACTGTGCCGAAACGCCGCATTACGGTTTACATTATCAATAAATTTTAATATTTCGCACGTCTAAAATAAACATATTTTAGGCTTTATGAATTATTAAAATTTATTGGTATCATAAACTCCATTGCGACCCAAAAAATAAACACAGCGGCGAA
>JAISLW010000040.1 GCA_031277105.1 Planctomycetaceae bacterium
TGGGATGTTCGCAACGAGCAAGGTTTTTCCGAGATACATCGCGAAGTGATACGCGAGTATAAGTTGCGTAGGTCTGGCGGTCAAAAGGTTCCTGATTATTGTTTTCGTATTAGTCCTTCTCAATTTTTTGTCGAGGCGAAGAAACCTGCAATCAATATCAAAGACGTCGCCGAACCTGCGATACAATTGCGGCGTTACGCTTATACTGCGAAGTTGCCGCTTTCGATATTGACTAATTTTTGCGAGTTTGCGATTTACGATACGCGTATCAAAGTCAATAAGAACGATAGAGCCGCAACTGCCCGAATATTTTATTGTACCTTTCGCGAGTACGAGCGTAACTTCGATTATATTTATAATCTGTTTTCTAAAGTTGCGATTCAAAAGGGCAGTTTTGAACGTTACGTGAACGACAATAAAAATGTAAAAGGCGTTAGTGAAGTTGACAAGGAATTTTTGAATTTTATTGAGGGTTGGCGTATTGAGTTGGCGAAAAATATTGCGTTTAGGAATCCGTTGTTGTCTATATTTGATCTTAATGTTGCTGTTCAGAAGATAATAGATCGTATATTATTTTTGCGTATTGCGGAGGAGAAGGGCATAGAGAGTTATGGCGTATTGCAGAAGGAGTCGCAAAGGGAATCTGCCAAGTTGTCTATTTATAAACGTCTTAATCGTATTTTTTCTTGCGCTGATGAAAAATATAATGCCGGTTTGTTTAAGAGCGAGCGATGGCTTGAGCAGATTTGTATTGACGACAAAATATTGAACACGATAATTAGCAGTCTTTATTTTCCCGAATGTCCGTATGCGTTGGGCGTGTTGCCTGTTGAGATACTTGGCGATATTTATGAGAAGTTTTTGGGCAAGTCTATACGTTTAACGTCTGGTCGTCGCGTTAAGATAGAGTCGAAGCCGGAGGTTCGCAAGTCAGGCGGCGTTTTTTATACGCCTCAATATATTGTTGATTATATTGTTCAAAACACGGTTGGCGTTTTGATCAAGGATAAGACTCCCGATGAGATTTCTGAGTTTACGATAGTTGATCCTGCTTGTGGTTCTGGTTCTTTTTTGGTTGGGGCTTATCAATATTTGTTGAATTATCATCTTGATTTTTACACGCGTGAATCTAACAAGCGTCTTGCGTTGCGTTGCGACAAGATATTTGAATCTGCGGCTGATACGTATAGATTAACGATAGCGGAGAAGCAACGCATATTACAAAATAATATATTTGGCGTTGACATAGATTCGCAGGCGGTAGAGGTTACGAAGTTATCGTTATATTTGAAACTGCTTGAAAACGAGGGCAAGGGATCAGAAGGGCAATTATTTAATTTAGCCGATTTACGTTTATTGCCGGATATTGAGAACAATATCAAATGCGGCAACAGTCTTATCGGCGCCGATTTCTTTACGCAACAGAATTTCAATTTAACAAACGAAGAACAATTAAAATTAAATTGCTTCGATTGGGAAAAAGAATTTAAAAACATCTTCAAAAAAAACAAAGGATTCAATATCATAATAGGAAATCCGCCATACACGTATTTGATTTCTGAAAATGTACAAAATTATTTTCAAAAAACGTATCAAAATCAAGATTATCAGAAGGACTTGTATTTAATTTTTTTGGAGAAGTATGCGTCGTTATTACGTCGGGGCGGTTGTTTTGGGGTTATTGTTTCTAATACGTGGCTTTTATCTGTAACGTACAAAAAAATTCGTCGATATATGACTTCGCAATATCGATGGCGGAAGATACTTTGTTTACCGGAGCGAGTTTTTAGCGATGCTATTGTTGATACGCATATTTTAATTTTCGATTTAACGCCGCCGGATAATACTGATGTAGTCGAGATTGAGGTTTGCAAGAGTAAAACCGTATTGCCGATGAATACGATGCGGTTTGAATATATCCCCAAAGACGGTTCGCCGATAAATATAACGGCAAATTTACAGGAACGTATTTTGTTTAACAAAATTGTTGAACGGTGCGGGCAATTAAAGAATTTTTGCAACGTTTATAACGGTATAAAACCTTTTGAAAAGGGCAAGGGCAAACCGCCGCAAACCGACCGTATAATAAAAGAAAAACCGTATATTTTTGAGGGTAAGAAGCCGGCAGGTAAAAGTTGGTTGCCGCTTTTGCGGGGGAGTTTGATACAAAGATATATTAACAAGTGGAACAATAATTATTGGGTTCAATATGGCGAATGGTTAGCGGCGCCGCGTAATCCGGATATTTTCAAGGCTGCTGATAAAATAGTTATTCGTCAAACCGGAGAATCGCTTATTGCAACTCATATTGGGCAAGGCATAATCTGCCGTAATAATTTACATATTATTATCAATAATTCAAAATATAATTTATTATTTTTTCTTGCGTTGATAAATTCAAAATTGATGAATTTTATTTATACGATTATCAACCCAGAAAAAGGCGAAGCGTTAGCGGAAGTAAAAAAAACGCATGTTGAACAACTTCCTATACCCAAACTTGACCTCGCAAAAAAATCAGATAAAACCGCACACAAAAATATCGTTGATCTTGTCAAAAAAATGTTGCAACTAAAAATCAAAGAACGCTCCGAACAAAAAACGCAAATGAAAACAATCATACAACGCCAAATCGACGCACTAGATCAACAAATAAATAAAACCATATACCTATTGTACAATTTATCAGAAGACGAAATAAAAATTATTGAAGAGAGTTAATGAGTATCTTGAAAAATTTATTGTCGGTTTAATTTACAATTTTAGAAACCTTATTACCATCTAATTTTTTCCTAAACAAAACAACCTCATTATCTCGTTAAAAAATTAGGTAACCGTTCACGAGATTTTAGGAGCGTAGAGTTTTATGGGATAGATTTATTGTAACAATAAATATTTGTCCTATCTGTCCCGCTATACCCTGTCCCTAAAATCTCGCGATTAAATTTCCGTGAACAGTTACAAAAAATTTTTGTAAATTTCTTCTCTGTGAACTCTGTGGTTAAAATAAAAAACTGGATATTAGAAGCGGTTATCGGGACGATTTTTTTGATTTGTTCAATTCTACTATAAAATTGTAATGACCTCCTGGCGTTACTTCGCATGATAGACCTGATGTTGCTGGATCTTCATATTTCAAATCAATATCGCTTACATAAACAGGTTCGTTGTCTGTTCCAGTATTTTCTTGAAATGCCGAAAGATAAACCTGATATTTGCCAGGCGCTAGCCCATCGCCGTTGCCTAACGAATCCAATTTATACGTTCCGTCTGATTGTAATTTACCACGAGCCGAATGTTGACCGTTTAAAAAAATTACGTAGCCTTTAGTGTATGGTTGACCATCAGAAGTTGTTACTTTGCCGCCAAACGGAACAAATTTACTACCGCAACCGGAAAAAAATAAAGTCGCTAATAACAACGATACGCAAATCGCCCTCAAAATTCGGCAACTAAAACGTAAACAGTTTAAAAATAATCTTGCGAACAGTAATTGAAAGTTTGAAATTTTTATGAACATAATTTTATTTTTTGTTAAAAGTTTACGCTTAAAATTTCAGCAATACTGTATTGAAAACAGTCTTGTCATAGACTGGCGACGATTACCGAAATTGCAAACGTAAACAGGTTAATTGTTAATTGACATTTTAAATACGACAGGACGTCTCTAAAAATTTATTTGTCCAGGTAAGCGGCGTTTCGGCGAAACATCGCCTACCTTTTTGCAAAAAATGAATTTTTCGAGATACACGACAATAATTGATCATGGAATTGTTACAGGTGCGCCATCGCTTACATTGCCGAGTGGCCAATGCACGTTAATTCGATCTACGTTTGGCGACAACCCGTGTACCGAACCATCGCCGAAAAGATGATGACACATGCCGCCGGTATGATAACTGCCAAGCGGTGAAACGTTGCGATCCCAAAGGTTCGGATTACCGGCGCGTAATGTACTGGTTGCGGCGCCTTCTTTCGCAGAACGCGCAATAACAAACGCATCCATCGTAACTGTGCGTCCTGGATTGTACATTACAATATTACTCCAAGAACCATCGATAGGGCTGTCCGGATTCGAGCGTACAATTTGTACTCCGCAATCCCAATAACCAGGTTCGGCGCCTTTTCCTTCTGCTACATCTGTTGCTAATCCTTCGCGGCATTTATTGAGTTTGTCAATTGGGATATGTTTTTCAACAAAAATATACTGATTACTTGCACCATCTACGAAACGATGTATCGTATCGCGCGGCGACCATGAACCTGTATATGTTGAGGGGTTTGCGCCGGTTATGGATATACGAAACGCTGACCGTGATCGTTCAATTTGATTTCCGCCCCAATAATATTCGCGGGCAAATTCTCTTGTATCGGTTGCTCGCGACTCTGTTGTTATAGTTGTTGTGTAGTCGCATACGAAACCGTCGGTAGCGCGAGGCGTTTTGGCAAGCGTTGAATTATCCGCAACTCTTCTACCGCGCGACGGGCAAATATACGACGCAATAATCATTGATTTTTTATTGGGCAAAGTATCCCACCATTGGTTATTAGGCGGAGTTGTCATAAAATCTGTCGGAATAGAATCAACTATCGTCTGACCTTCCATGTAAGGCAACAAAAGCACGTAAATCGTTGGCGTATTCATTGCCAATGTACCAATAAGCAACGGCGGTAATCCATTTTGAGCGTCATGAAAATTGTGAACGGCGATACCCATTTGACGCATGTTATTTGAGCATGACATTCGGCGTGCGGCTTCACGGGCGGCTTGAACTGCCGGTAAAAGTAACGCAATCAAAATGCCAATGATTGCTATCACTACCAAAAGTTCAACAAGCGTAAAACCAAATAAACCAAGAA
>JAISLW010000364.1 GCA_031277105.1 Planctomycetaceae bacterium
ACTCCCTACTCCCTACCCCCTACTCCCTAAATTACGGGGGTGGTTATTATTTTTTATAATTTACGGATATGTCGATTCGTGTATTGCATATATTTGGCGATTTATGTTCTTTGGGCGGCGCTGAGCGTTGGGTTCTTGATATGTTTCGTTTGTGTGATAGTCGCGTTTGTTTTGATTTTCTTGTTAGTGTTGATAGTGGTGTGATATTGGACGAGGTTCGCGGGTTGGGTTCTTGTGTTTATTATGTTCCTTTTTCGCGTAGTTGTTTTCCTTTGAGTTGTTTAAATTCGTATTTAAGCGGTGTTCGCAAGATATTGCGTCGAGGGTGTTATGATGTGGTTCATGTTCATCAATTTGATCTTTCGGGCGAGATTTTGCGGGTAGCGTTTGAGGAGGGTGTTCCTAAGCGGGTGATTTCGTTTCATGCTTCGTGTTATACTAATGATCGTATTCATCGTTGGTTGTCTTATAATTTTTTTGGCAGGCGTTGGATTTTTCGTTATGCGACGGATATTTTGCCGGTATCTGGTTTAGTTTCGGCGGCGTTATGTTGTGATGGTAATTCTAAAACAAAAATTATTTATCCTGCGATAAATTTGGAGTGTTTTAAGATTAGCGATATTGGGCGTGTGGAACTTAGAAAAAAATATGAGGGGATTTTTGGGATACCGTCTGGCGCTATTGTGCTTGGTCATGTTGGTCGTTTTGCGTATCAGAAGAATCATAGATTTCTTTTGCGGCTTCTTTTGAGTTTATCTTATCAAGACGAGCGGATTTATGGTTTATTTATTGGCGGCGGCGAATTATTTGATCAAATTTATCGCGAGTCGGTTATTATGGGTTTATCGCGGCGTATAATTTTTACGGGGCGTCGTGATGATGTTGTCGGGATAATTTGTTCGTTATTTGACGTATTTGTTTTGCCGTCGTTGTATGAGGGTTTGCCGATAGTTATGATAGAATCGTTAGCGGCTGGTTTAGGCGTAATTTATTCAGATAAAATAACAACAGAGTTAGACCAATTTTTCCCAAACCGTACTTTTAGAGAAAAATTAAAAGTTGAAAATTGGGCGGCGGCTATTCCAAAAGCGTTAAACGCAAAAATAAAATCAAAAGACGCAATAACCGAATTACAAAAATCGCCATTCACAATACAAACATCACTAGAAAAACTAATCGAAGTTTATGAAAAATAATCTGCGGCGTCCCTCTAAAAACCGCAAATTTATTTTTATTAACCACAGAGAACACAGAACACAGAACACAGAGGAAATTTTTAATTGGAAACGAAACATTATTTAATATGGCGTCTCTAAAAATTCATATGTCCAAGTAGGCGGCGTTTCGCCACTACGTTTAATTTTGGACCGCATAGAGTTTATGTCGTTAATAAATGTTAATATTTCACCTGAAGGAGAATTAGTAGGCGCTTGGAAATTAGATGAAAAACAAATTAAGAACTTGTTAGAATATGGAGGAAATGTACAATGACTTATTATAAATTTGATTATAATATGTATTTAGACTTAATGAAAAATCTTGTTACTGGAAAAATAACGCCACATGAATTTGAACAATCATATATGAAACAATGGGAGACAGATCGAGATAAACAAAACGCAAGCATTACTTCAGAAATGGAGAGTAAAACCCACAACATACGTTTACTTCGAGAAAGAAACATTATAACCATAGAACAATATGAGAATAAATGGTGTGAGATACGTGAAATATCCGAAAAAGATTCATTGTTACATAATATTATTGATCGGGGTTATACAACATGTGATGTATATTGGGACGATGCAACGGAAGAAGATGTTGCCAATGGTCAGTTAGATGATAAAGGATTAATAAAAGAGATTTCAGAACTTTATGTGGAATTACAAAAGTTATTAGAATAGACATCTACATTGTAATTTCATTATTAAACTGCGTTTGTGTTCAGAGTCTTATTAAAATTTAATACTTGTTTTACACGTATTGCGGCCCAAAAATAAACACAGCGGCGAACCGCCGCCTACCTTTTTACGAAAAAATTAATTTTTAGAGATACCCGTAATTTATTGATCAAAAAATTCGCTACTCAATAGTTGCGCGTATTTTTTAAAAACCGCAATTTAAAGTGTGAATAGTATAATCGGTTGGTTTCGGAAATATTGAAAACAAGAAAAGGAAGTATTAAGAATGTACCATTGCCTAAAGGTAGTCCATCATGGAACGAAATTTCTAATATGACAATTGAAGAGATAGAAGCAGGCGCTCGTGCTAATTTGACTGGATATATACAGCTCGTACTTGAATTTCAGCGATTTAAAAGCATCAAAGCCTGCCGTCCGAAAACTAGGCAGGCGACGGTAAACGAAAACTCAAGTGCGAACAGTTTAAAACTATTAAAAAATTACTAGAAGATAGGAGATTTAAAAAATGAAGCTTGATACGACAAATTCAATAATAGAATTTTTAAATCAACTTGAAAGACATAAAATTGCATATACAATTTCTCATTATCTTAATGATTCAATTTCTATATGTGTTGTTGTTCCAGGAGAACGGTGGGAAATTGATATTAACCAATTAGGCGAAATACAGATTGAGATTTTTAGGAGTAACGGTGAAATATATGATTCGAAAATTATGGAAACGTTATTTGAGAAATTTTCAGACTAAACTAATGTTACTTTTTTATACTTGAATTTGCCGTGTAAAAAACAAAAAAAGTATTTTAAAGAATAAAAGAACATAATTGGATAAAATACGAAAAGATCATAAGTAACAAAAATAAAATTAGATATTTCCGTTATTGTTTCTGCTTAAAAATTGAATAATTTAAGCTAACCAATGATATTTAATTTCCGACAATCAGTTATGGATCATCATTTATTTGACGGAATTGGTCAAATAAAATCGGGGAAGGTTTATACTGATAGTTTGTTGAATTATCGTTACGATAATTCGAACCGTCTGGTTTCCAGAACAGTTGACCAAACCGACAATCAAATTGTCCTACAATTTGAAAACAACGAATTAGTGCAACGAAATTTCTGGGGTTCAGAAATAGACGAGTTATTAGCCGTTGACAATTTAATCGACGATGAAACGCTTTGGGTATTAGCCGATCACCTAAACTCAACCCGCCACATTTTGCGCAACGAAAATAACCAAATCACAAACATCGCCTCAATAAATTACGACGCATTCGGCAATATCGCCGAAGGCGAAAACCCAATAAACATCGCCTACACCGGAAAATATTACGACGACATAACAAACCTACAATGGAACATAAACCGCTGGTACGACCAAAAAACAGGACAATGGATCTCAGAAGATCCGTTAGGCTTCGGCGCTGGCGATGCGAATTTGTATAGATATGTAGGAAATAATCCGATTAATATGATTGATCCTAATGGTCTGGATGAGTTTCCAGGTGAATATGAACACATAAAACCTGATATACGAAATCAAAATAGTGTTGAAGATTTTTTAAATAAAATGAAAGCAGAAAAGGACGATCTTCTAAAGGAACAAAAACAATATAATGAAAGTTCTAAAGAATACAAAGAAATATCAAAAAAACTGCAAAAAAATAAAAAGGCTCAAAAAGTTATTAGAGAGAGATCTAGAATATCTCACAAAAATCCTGGCAGATTATGTATTGGCAAATCTCATGGTGCAGAAAGTACATTTAAAACGTTAGGACGCGTGATTAGACGTATTGGTGGCGTACCATTAACTTTTTTAGAAGTGATACTCACCCCTACTACTATGGGAGATGGAGAGATTCGCGACATACATTCGCCTTATCACTATCCTTATGAGCCTTATAATCCTGACCAAACAAACTTATCAGATAATCCAAGAGATATATTTGATAGCGAACAGTTTTATAACGATGAGTTTGCAGATAATGATTCAGATGAGTATGAGTGGTTTGATAATGGTCATTGTAATGGAGGTGAATATAGACAGGTACAAAAATGAATTGAAGAATATAATTTTGATCGTTTAAATTTATTATTTTTTTATGGAGATTTTATGATAGTTGTAGGTAAAATTGTTGTTTGTAATAACGATGCTGATACGAATACGGGCGATCAAAATAATGTACCGGAAAAAGTACGAAATCTATTTTCTTCTCTTAAAGATGATTTATTGCGTTTTGGAATAATTCGAGAATATATTTATTATGAAGAATATAATAATCTTGTGCTTATATGTGAGATTTTAGATTCATGGAATCCAACTATTCCTAATATTGATACTCGGATAGATCGTTTACTTGCGGACATAAAGACGACTAATTTTACAATCAGCGTTAGTAATATTTCAAATACTCCGTTATACGAAACGTCGCCGGACTGGCGCGAAGAAGGATCGTTAATTTTGTTTCCGGTGCGAGATATAATACCGTTTCCGCGAGTTTATCCGCCGTTAATGGGACGAAAAACAAGGTTATATGTTCCATTACCGGAATTACAATTGCCATATAATTTATTGGACGATCTGCAAAATTTTGTCAATTGCTGTAATACGATTCATCGCCTATACATAAATTATCATGGTTTCTTGGAAAAAAAAGCAAGATACGAGTTATCGGATCCATTATCTGATTTAACTCGTAGAGGACTTGACATTGCTGATTTAATTAAAGAAGAAGTGGGCTTACCGGTATATTATTATCTTTCCTATCTTCCTGATAATATACCGAATGATTATTGCCCTCTTTGCAAAAAAAATTTATTCGATAATTATGATAGAGGATTTTATTTTTGCGATATATGTAAATTTGCCATAGATTACATAAGATAGGCGTTTAAATAAAATAAAAAATATTGCGTTAATAATTATAAAATTCAAATAACATTTCAAAATAATGTTACTTAACTCCAGACAGCCAGTTTTACCGCATCTTTCATTTGACGGAATTGGTCAAATGAAATCGGGGAAGTTTTCTACTGATCATCTGTTGAATTATCGTTACGATAATTCGTTAAGACTTGCGAAGACGAAAGCGACTATCGGAACGCAAGATGATTTTGAAAACGTTTATTCTTACAACACGTTTGGCGAACTTGTCGAAATTTTACAAACGTCTATTAAAATTTATTTACGTCATAAACCGTAATGCGGCGTTTCAGCACGGTGTTTGATTTTTTTAGCCGCCTACCTGAACAAATAAGTTTTTAAACTATTCGTACTTGAGTTTGCGTTTACCTTCGCCTGCCTAGCTTTCGGACGGCAGGCTTTGACGCTTTTAAATCGCTGAATTTCAAGTACGAGCAGTATAGAACTTGCCTGTGATTTAATCCGCATAGTCTGTGTTCAAAAAACAATCTGCATTGACGGCGTTTTGGTATTCTTGCGGCGTTCCGAAAGGTAAATGTAAATCGGCATTGAACTGTTCAATTCGTTTTCCGTTTTTTGCTAAAATATTATAAACGCCACTGACAAAAAATTCATTGTACTCGCAATTTTTAAGATATTCTTTTGCCGCTAATTCAAAAGTTGTTTTATTTTTGAAATAATAAGCGCCACAGATCGCTTTATTACTGACGACTTTTTTTTCTATCGTTCCAGCAATATTGCCATTGCTATCATAATTCAAAAAACTATATTTCGGATCGCTTGAATTGAAAGTCAACAAAGCCGCATCAATAACCTGCCGCTGCTTCCCATTACGACAAAAATCATAAAATTCATAACTGCGAAACAAATGATCACAATCGTTAAACACAACCGGCAAATCATCGTCAATCGCCCTGCAACCTTCCAAACAAGTCAATACGGCGCCGTTTAAAACTTCGTCAAGAACACATATTTTACATGCAGGGTAAAATTGCCTGATAATTTTGTCAATCCCAAATTGGTCAACATGCTCTTTGAGCGTAACAAAAATAAGACTTTTAAGCGTAACAAAATTCAATATAGACTCAACCGCCCAATAAAAAAACGGCTTGCCACGTAACTTAATTAGCGGTTTCGGCTCCACAATCCCCATTTCAACAAACCGCGACCCACGACCGCCCATCGGCATTATAAGATGCATCAATTCTGAAATCATAATGACAGATTTAAATTATTTATTTAACCGTTCACGGAAATTTTTTTAGCAAATTACGTTTTGGCAATTTTTTTGAGGGATAAGCGGAACAATTTTTTGTAACAAAAATTAAGGAACGCAACCGTCTCGGTTACAAAACGCCGCTGGACAAACAAAAAAGCGTTTGAGATCAAAACCTCGCTCATTAGCGGTTGAGTACAACCGCGTGCAGGCGAGACGCCCGCGATCCTGCGGCGAGTGCGATCCTTTAACGCTTGCATTCCTTTTTTTGCAGGCGGGACGCCCGCGATCCTGCGGCGAATGCGATTCTTTAACGCTTGTATTCCTTTTTTTGCAGGCGAGACCGACGGATCGCGGGCGTCTTGCCTGCTATTTGCCGATAGGCAAACAAAAAAACGTTTGAGATCAAAACCTCGCTCATTAGCGGTTGAGTACAACCGCGTGCAGGCGGGACGCCCGCGATCCTGCGGCGAATGCGATTCTTTAACGCTTGCATTCCTTTTTTTGCAGGCGAGACCGACGGATCGCGGGCGTCTCGCCTGCTATTTGCCGATAGGCAAACAAAAAAGCGTTTGAGATCAAAACCTCGCTCATTAGCGGTTGAGTACAACCGCGTGCAGGCGAGACGCCCGCGATCCTGCGGCGAGTGCGACCCTTTAACGCTTGCATTCATTTTTTTGCAGGCGAGGCGCCCGCGATCCTGCGGCGAATGCGATTCTTTAACGCTTGCATTCCTTTTTTTGCATGCGAGACGCCCGCGATCCTGCGGCGAGTGCGATCCTTTAACGCTTGCATTCCTTTTTTTACAGGCGAGACGCCCGCGATCCTTCTGACCATTTTTTGTAACAAAAAACTGTTCTCTAGTTTTCTAAAAAACTACTCCCTACTCCCTATCCCCTACACCCTAACCCCTAAAATCTATCGCTTAAATTTTCGTGAACGATTACTAATTTATTTTATACAACCTCATTTTAACCTAATTTTTTCTTTACAAAACCATTCGCCCAAAAAACCGCAATAGAAAAATTATAAAATAAATAACAACCTCCATTACCTCATTACAAAATTAGGTGAAAATGAAGTTGCAGAAAATAAATATCGTAAACTGTTCACACTTGAATTTACATTTACCGTCGCCTGCCTAGTTTTCGGACGGCAGGCTTTTACGCTTTTAAATCACCGAATTTCAAGTACAAGCAATATAAAAAGGGTATCTCTAAAAATTCATTTTTTGCAAAAAAGGTAGGCGGTGTTTCGCCGCTGTGTTTATTTTTTGGGCCGCAATGGAGTTTATGCTATCAATAAATTTCAATAATTCATAAAGCCTAAAATATGCTCATTTTAGACGTGTGACATATTAAAGTTTATTGACGTCATAAACCGTAATGCGGCCCAAAATTAAACACTGGGCGAAACGCCGCCTACCTGGACAAATGAATTTTTAGAGACGCCCAAAAATAATTTTCTAAAAATTGGTCTTTACGCAGAATTTAAAAATTGTTATCCTTCGCAAGTTGTTTTGATTGTCTTTTGGATAGTCAACATGTTTTTTAAACTATTCGTACTTGAGTTTGCGTTTACCTTCGCCTGCCTAGCTTTCGGACGGCAGGCTTTGAGGCTTTTAAATCGCTGAATTTCAAGTACGAGCAGTATAAACGGTTGACGGATATTTTGAGGACTTTTGGGACAAAAAACAAGAGGAAGCACGATGGACAATTTTTTGTAACCGTTCACGAAAATTTAAGCGCTAGGTTTTCGGATGTAGTTTTTTGTAAGTATTCAGCAGTCGTAATTATTTTTTGTAACGATAATTTTAAACTGTTCACACTTGAGTTTTCGTTTACCTTCGCCTGCCTAGTTTTCGGACTGCAGGCGAATGTAAAACGCAAATTCAAGTGTGAACTGTTTAATATAAACAAATTGCGATACAAAAAATAAATATGTTACTGAATAGTTTCAAATCGCCAATACATAACTTGCTAAAAAAAATTCCGTGAACGGTTACCAATTTTTTTGTTACAAAAATTAAGTATAAATATCGTACTTGAAATTTATTGATTTTAAAGCGTAATAATTTGCCGCCCGAAAATTAGGCAGGCAAATGTAAACGCCAATCAAAAGTACGAACAGTTTAAAATCAGACGTAAAGTTAAATTACTAAAGCCATGAAAATTTTAGCGTTTTTTGCGGGTCTTACCCTTTTTATTTTTTCGTTTAACGATTTGGTTGTGTTTGGGCAAATACATCCTGTTCGCGTTAATCCGCTTCGTACTAATTCTAGTCCGAACCTTACAAAAACTAATACTAATAAATTGCCTGCATCGGCAACGGTTCCGGCTTCGGGTACAATTATTCCCGCCTCCGTAACAGTTCCAAAAAACGAATCGCCGGATAATAATATTGACTCAAATAATATTATCCCTAATATTCCCACAACTCCACAACACTTGTCCGGCGCCGTTCCAGACGCCGTAACAGGATTTCATACTACGCCCAATAATAAAACGACCGCAATTGATTTTGATAAAATTCCCGACGCCGCTGCGCCAAATATCACCGAACCACAACCCTTGAAATCCGCATCCAATCAACCTAACCACCCCAGCACACTCAATAACGCCGACCCGTTCTCCAACGGAACTAATCCATTTATCGCCAATCCCACAAGCGCTACGCCTTCAACGCCCAATAATATTGCGCCGCCGTCTGCGACTTCGGAAATTTTACCTACGCCGATTAACGACGCAATCTTGCCAAACATACCGTCGCCGAAAATATCAAACGTCGAAGGAATAGAAAAAGGTTATACGACGCAAATTGAATCGGGAAAATCAGAAGGCACAGGCTCGCCGGGACCAGCCGCATTAGAAGGTACGCAAACCCCGCATCTGACAATAGAGAAAGTATTACCCGCCGAAATCATTATCGACCAGCCCGCAACAATAAAAACAGTCGTAAAAAATATAGGACGCTCAACAGCAAAAAATGTTACCATCAAAGACCGAATCCCACAAGGCGCAAGATTACTCTCAACTAACCCCAAAGCAACAACGACGCCGGAAGGCGAATTAGTATGGGGACTAGGAAACCTAGACGGAAGCGAACAACTAATCGTTGAAATGAGAATCATCCCAATCCGCGAAGGCGAAATCGGAAGCGTCGCAGTCGTAAATTATTTTGCTGAAGTTTCGTCAAGAGCAATGGTAACTCGCCCAAAAATTCACGTTGAGGTCAAAGCGCCGCAAGAAATAAAATTAGGCGAAGTCGCTAACATCGAAATCACCATCTCCAATCCCGGCACCGCAACAACAACCGGAATCATAATCGAAGAACATATTCCCGACGGTCTTTATCACAAAGACGGAAAAGTCCTAATAAATAAAAATATCGACGCCCTCAAACCAAAAGAAGCAAAAAAATTAACATTGCCGCTAACATGCGTAGGCGCCGGAACACTACAAAATAAACTCATCGTCAAAGCAAACGGAAACCTAAAAGCCGAAGAAAAAACTATCATCAATGCCTTGGCGCCTATTCTGGACTTGAAAATAGCGGGCGCTAAACAACGCTTTTTGGAACGGAAATCAGATTTCAAATTGATTATATCCAATACCGGCACGGCGCCCGCTCAAGGCGTTGACCTCAAGTTAGCGTTACCGGTAGCAATGCAATTTGTCAGCACAAATCAGAGCGGCGTTTACGAACCGGCGACTCACACGGTACATTGGGCGCTCGAAGAGTTGCCGGCGGACGCGACGGGCGAAATTGATCTTGTGCTTATGCCGGCGAAGATAGGTAATTACTCGTTGAAGTTTGCGGGTAACGGCAAGAATAATTTGAAAGCGGAAACAAGTCACGCAATCGCAATAGACGGAATTTCCGCTATATCGTTTGAAATAGCAGGCGACGCAAACCTAGTCGAAATGGGCAAAGACGCCGTTTATGAAATTAAAGTTGCCAATAAAGGAACGAAGAGCGCCGGAAATGTTAGAGTAAATGCGCAGTTGTCAAACGGAATGTCCTTCGTAAACGCAGAAGGTCCAGTAAGACACCAATCAAAAAACGGCGTCGTACAATTTGAACCGCTAGGACAACTAGACGCAAAAGGCGAAAAAATTTACAAAATCGCAGCAAGATGCGACGCCGACGGAGACCACAGAATCACCGTACAAATTATCTCAGACGACCTAGATAAACCAATAACAAAAGAAGAAAGTACAAGAGTTTTTAAATAAAATATAAAAGAGGAAATTCGGAATTCGGAATTCGGAATTCGGAATTGTTTTAATTCTGAATTTGCGAATTGAATCCTCGTTAAATTATTTGCGATCAAAAAGTTTAGTTTAAATTTGAAGTCAAAATCCTATAATTCCGAATTCCGCATTTCGCATTCCGAATTTCTTTAGGGGTTTAAATTATGTTTTTTTGGCCTGGTTATCGTGGTATATTGCGATATGGTTATGTTTCATTTTTGGCGATAGCGTTGGTATTTGCGTTTATACTTGATTTATTTTTGGCGTTAAATTTTTATTGGTCAGATCAAATAACGGTTTTTCAGCGTAATATTATATTTTTATGCGTAATAATTATTTGGATAATATTGAGTAGTTTTTCTCATTTTCGGCTGAAACAATTTGATTTAATTTCGGCTGGAATGCAAGAGGAAAAATTCAAGGAAGTATTGATACATTATTTACGCGGCAACTGGTACGAGGTAGAGATGTTTATTATTCCGCGTTTAAAATACAATCCGTCTGATGTTGAGACGTTATTATTGCAAGCGACTTTGTATCGCCATACAGAACGTTACGCCGAAGCGCTGCAAGTCCTCGAAAAATTAAAACTTCTAAACGGCGCAAATAAATGGTTCGCAGAAATCGAAACAGAAAAAATTCTAATAACAGAAGCGCTAGAAAAAATTAAAAACTAAAACAAAAAATAATCTACTTAATCTGTCTAATCTGTGGATCTCTTTTAAAAACGATCCGCAGATTAAATCAGATTAACAGATTTTTTAAATTGGAAATTAAAATCCGTAATTCCGTATATTCCGAATTACAAATTACAAATTACAAAAAATTTCCCCCTATTGCATTGTTTTTTTGATTTGGGAAAATTTTGTTTCGATTTTGTAATTGTTCATGGAGATCGGGTTACCGAATTGTCGTATTGATATTTTTTGGGTAATTTGGGGTAAGAGTGAAGTTAGAAATAATTTTTGTTACAAAAATTCAAGTTCTATTCTTTATTCTTTTTTTGATTTCTGTGAATAATTTTGTTGGCATACTGAATCGTACTTGAAATTTATTTGTCAAGGTAGGCGGCATTTCGCAAAAACGCCGCAATAGAGTTTAAAACGTCGATAAATTTTATTACTTCAATAATGTCTAAAATATATCTCTATTTTATACGTTATGAATTATTAAAATTTAATAATTGTTATAAGCGTAATGCGACGTATCGGCGAAATATCGCTTACCTTTTTACAAAAAGAATTTTTAGAGACGTTTTAAAATTGATGTGCGATCAGTTTAAAAATTATTGTTTCTGTTTATTTTGTGTAAACGGAATTTTGTTTTAGCGTTTTGAATTAATTTGAAAGGAGATAGAGATGTCGGAAGTCAAGGGTGGTTCTTTTGTTTATTTGCGTCTTTGTATAGCGTATTTTTGCGAGTTTGCGATATGGGCTGCTTGGGCGGGTACGCTTAGTGTTTTTGCGGGTAGTTCGTTGGGTTTTACGAGTAATCAGGTAGCGTGGTTGTATTGTGCGATACCTTTTGGGGCGATAATAGGTCCTCTTTTTATTGGTCCTCTTGCGGATCGTTATTTTGCGTCGCAGCGTGTAATATCGGTATTACATTTTTTTGGCGGTATAGCGTTGTTGGCTTGTGGTTATCTTTGTCATACTGGTCAAGCGACGTTTCCGGTATTGATGTGTTTGTTGTTATTATCGGGCATTTGTTATATGCCGACGCATGGTTTGCTTAATTCGGTAGTTTTTTCGAGTTTATCGAAGCCGAGTATGGGACCGTATGTTTTTGTGTTTGGTACGATTGGTTGGATAATTTCGTGTCTTTTGATAGCGGCGTTTTTTGGCGGCGAAAAGTCTTATAATTTCTTTTTTGTTGGCGGCGGTTTTAGTATTTTTCTTTCAATTTATAGTCTTACGCTTCCTCATACGCCTCCGAAGGGTATATCGTCAGACGGCGTTAAGCGTAATTTTCTTGTTTCAACTTTCGGGTTGGATGCGTTCAAGTTATTTCGTGATCCTGCGTTTGCGTTATTTGTGATATGCGTATTTTTTGCTAGTGTTCCTGCGTGTGGATTTTATTTTGTTGTTCAGACGCCTTATTTATCTCAGATGGGTTATCCTTCTCCGGTTGCGTTGGGGACGCTTAATCAATTTTCTGAAATATTTTTTATGACGGCGTTATCGGCGATTGTTATACGCGTGGGTTTGAAGGCGGTGTTGCTTTTGGGCATGTTTGCGTGGGCGTGTCGTTATATAATTTTTGCGATACCGGGTTATGGTATTTTGCCGGAGTATGATTTTGTGTTTTCGGCAATTGGGTTATTGTTTCATGGATTTAGTTATAGTTTTCTTTATGTTGGCGCTTATATGTATGCGGAGAAAAGGGCGCCGGAGCATCTCAAGGCGAGTGTTCAAAGTATGATGATTTTTTTGTTGCTTGGGGTCGGTCAAGTTTTGGGCGCTCAAATTTATCCGCCGATTGCGGCGCATAATCAGCCGGCGATTGCAAGTGTTACGGTTCCAGTCGAGCAATTGCAGGCGGTTAATAACAAGATAGATTTAAAATCAGTATTGAAGCCGGAGGTTGCGGTTCCGATTCCGGCGTGGAACGACGCTGATGACAGTTGGATACAATATTTAGATTTAGCGGCGCAGGTTAAGAAATTGATGGGCAAAACGGATACCAGTAATTTGCAGAGCGTCGATCTGGGAAAATTGTTAAACGGGCAAACTTTATCTGCCGCAAATATTGACAAGTTGGCTGATAGTCAACTGGTTCAAGAAGGCGTAAAGATACAGTATGGCGAAAAGAACGAAAATGAAGTAATAGTTAAAGTCCAATATAAAAAGGAAGACCTCAAAAAAATCTGTGAAAAAATCTCGTCCGGCAAAACTGATTATTCGTTGACGCGCAAAGATTGGCTTGCTGCGCAGGCGATGGATTGGAAAAACATTTTCACTATTCCAGCCGCATTTATTGGTATCTTTTTCTTAATTTTCTTAATCTTTGGACAATCGCCAAAAGATGAAGAAAAATAGTTTTTTTTAATTCGGACTTCGGAATTATGGGGACGGTTTTTTGTAACGAGCAAGATTGTATTCGTTCCGAATGCTTGCAATCGGGACGACCGCGATCCGGCAATCGCATTTTTACAAAATGCTTGCAGTCGGGGCGACTGTGATCCTTAATTATTGTTACAAAAAATCGTCAGAAGGATCGCAGGCGTCTCGCCTGCATGCGGTTGTACTCAACCGTTAGTGATGGAGGTTTTTATCTCTACCGATTTATCGGTTGCCGTTGGCGTTTTGCAGCCGAGACGACTGCGTTCCTCGATTTTTTGTTACAAAAAAATTATACCGCTTGTCCCTCAAAAATAGTCGTTACGTAATTTGCTAAACAAATTTTTGCGAACAGTTACAAAAAAATACAAAACGTTTTTTAACGTGCGAATGATATATTATTGAAAATGAATAATCCAGCAATATTAAAAGATGCTAGTATGATAAGGAAATTGGGAATTGAGGCATTGAGTGAAAAACTTGGCCCGATTGGAATGGCTGAATTTATGCGTCAATTTGACGCCGGATACGGCGATTATACGAAAGAACGCCATAAATGGCTGGACGGATTGACAATCGAAGAGATAAGTAATGAAATTAAAAAAAATAAACGCAACAACGAAACACAACCAAATTGATCAGATAAATTTTTTTGAACAAATGATATTCCCGCACAAAAAATTGTCCCACCTGTCCCTATTGTCCCGCCTGTCCCTCAAAATAGTCGTTACGTAATTTGTTAAACAAATTTTTGTGAACAGTTACCAAAAAATACAAAACGTTTTTTAAATTATAAAAAAATTATGGGTATAGAGACGTTTGACGAATTGGCGAGGGTTATGGTGGAGGAGAATATTCTTGAAAAATATGAACTTGAGAAGATAGGGATTTTTGGCTCTTTTGCACGAGGAGAGGAGGCAAATGATATAGATTTTTATATCGATTCAGAAACGTATGATTTACAAAAACTAATCGAATTAAAAAACGACCTCGAAAAAATATCCCAAAAACCAGTCGATATAATGATAAAAAAATATGCTAATCCAATCGTTTTACACAGAGCGCAAAAGGATATGAAATATGTTTGCCAAAATAAAAAATGATCTCTTGTATTTATTAAATATACTAGAACATATTGGAAAAATACAAAAATATACCGAAAACGCAAATTCACCCGATGAATTTTATGAATTAAACGAACAATTAAATTTCAACGCAACAATAAATTTATTGGCAAACATCGGCGAAAACATTTCTAAAATTAGTAATGAATTAAAAACCGAATACCCCGAAATAGAATGGCGGCAAATAAAAGATTTTCGCAATAAAATAATACATAATTATGTTGGCATAGATTTTATATTAACGTACAATATTATCAAACATGACTTAAAAAAATTGCAGCCGAAATTTGAAGAAATAATCAAAACAAAATTAACTGAAAAAATATTTGATACAGAAGAAATTAATTTATGTAAAAATAGTAAATATTATCAACATGTAAGATTTGAAAAAATAATATGACAAAATGACTAATCGTTAATCGTTAATTCCTATCAATAACCGCTAACTTTTATTTTGCTCGAATGATGAATCTATTACGGCGTTTAATTTTTATTTTTTTGTTTTCGGGTTTATGTTTTGCTGATGATTCGGATTGGTCGGCTGATAAGGTTCCGGTTGATGATTTGAATGAGTTTCTTATTTATTATCAAAAATTTCTTTACGCTAATCCGTTTCAAATTGAACCGCAACCTAAAGACGACAAGGAACGCAAAACTAATTTAACGAATCACAAAAACGCCGCTATCTTTTACAATAAACTTTCTGAAATCGCCGCACAACTTGCGCGGGATAAGAACTTGCCGGTTGCGTCTGAAATAAAAAAAGAACCCGACAAACGTATTGCCGGAACTTGGAATCTATACGTCAATATTCCCGCTAACGCTTGCGATATTTGGGCGGAATCTTGTTACTTAAAATATCTTTCACTTACGCACGCCGCCGAAATCGATCAAGATAAAATAAAATACTTACACGAATTTACAACCGAAATAGAAAAATACGCCGAATTAGAAAATCTATTTTACAAACTAAAAAGAGACGCATGTTTAAGATCGCTAAAAATCATACAAAAACCACTCGCAAAACTCAAAAAAAACAACGCAATAAATTTACCAAATATAGACGAACACGCTAAAAATCTTAAACTCGCCGTAAATATTATGGTCGATTTCATAAAAAAATATCCTACGTCAGATAACCTAAAAATCGCCGAACCTTTTTTTGAAACAATAAATCTGTTCAACGAATTCGACGTTGACTTAAAATATTACGATAAAATTTCAGAACCGCTAAAACAATTCAAAAAAATTAAAATTTACGCCAAAGACCAAACCGCAAAAATATACGCCGAAATCTACGAAGGTATGTTGCGGCGACTCGAAATCAAAGGAAAACCAATGCCGATATGGGGCGTTGATATAAATGGAAATATTTTAGATGAAAGCACGCTAAAGGATAAAGTTGTGTTGTTGGATTTTTGGGCGCCGTGGTGCGTTTCGTGTGTTGCGGAATTTCCGCACCTAAAAAACGTTTACCAAAAATACAAGAACAAAGGTTTTGAAATCGTTTGTTACAATGTTGATTCGGATAATGAACAGGCAAAAAATTATCTGAAGAGTAGAAGTAACGATTTTACGTGGATTTTTTTGTCAAGAGAAGCGGCGGAGAAAAGTAATTTACCGTCGCTATCGGCTTATTACGGCGTGCGAAAATTGCCCGTCGTCTTGTTACGAGACCGCAAAGGAAACGTAATTTTGACAGAAGCGACAGGAGATAAACTCGACGCAGAACTCGAAAAAATATTTGACAAAAAATAATTATCGTTACAAAAATTAACCCGTTTCCATCATACTGCTCGTACTTGAATTTTAGCGGAGATTAAAAACGTCAAAGCCTGCCGCCCAACAACTAGGCAGGAAACGTTAAACGCAAATTCAAGTAATAACAGTCAAACACCCTTCAAAAAAAGGAAAAAAACCATGAAAATTTCAAAGAAAACTCAATCTGTATTGTTGAGCGTTTGTATGCTGAACCTGTTTTGTTTCAGCATGAATTTTTTTGCCGAAACAACGGCGAACTTGCACGCTCAAACTATTCTGGTAAATCCCGCTAGCGGATTGCCAAAAATGATGCTGGAAAATCCAGAAGACGAATTATTGAGTCCGGTTTATGTCAAACCGAGCGATAAATTGCCAAAAACAATTCAAGTTAATCCCGCTAGCGGATTGCCAAAAACAATTCAAGACAATCGCGATAACAACTTAATCGCCGCCCAAAAAAATAACGACGATAAAACAAAACAAGACCCGCCTTTAATCGTCGCTGAATCAATTTTTCCAATAACAATAAAAGTAAGCGATCCAGCCGCCAAACCGTCAACAAAATCAGAATCGTCAACTGAATCAAAACAAGAATTGACGCAAGAACAAATTGAAGCAATTGCAATACAACCGAATAAATCACGAAAAGCAACAGCGGCGCTCTTCCAGTATTTTAAGGAAGAATCTATCACTTATGATTTAGGTACGAAGTACAAAGGTAAAACGTTAAAGTACAGGTTGCACACGCCGTCAAAAATCGAACCTGGCAAAAAATATCCATTGATCTTATGGTTGCACGGCGCAGGCGAAACCGGTAACGACAACAAATCATCGCTGGCGCATTTGCATCATATTATTACGTATCTAACAGGCGAAAAAGAAAGAGACTTCTTCTTGCTCGTACCGCAAGCCCCCAAAGATCACTCAAATTGGAACAATAACGGTTCAATTGTGATTCATTTTAGTACGGAAGAAGGCAAACGACTCGCAAATTTGTCCAAAGAAGAAAAAGAATTAGCCTTGAAGTCATACACCAAAAGTATAATTCCACAACAAAACGATGCGACTTATTATAATTTCATCGAGGATGACGGAGTTATAATTGGCATTGCGTTTGGCGAACTATTTGAGGACTCGCCTTTGGGTTATTCATTGGCGATGCTTGACAAGGCGATTCAAGATTACCCTGTCGATGTGGATCGCATAACAGTATCCGGTTTGAGTACGGGCGGCGACGGAACATGGCGGGCGTTGGAACGGCGACCCGATTTATTTGCGGCGGCTGTGCCGTTGGTGAGTTGGCATGCTTTGCTGGATGAAGAAATTAAGAAATCGCCTATATTAAAGCAAATTCCTATTTGGGCAATTTATAGTTCAGATGACAATTCAATTGATTTTGCAAGATCAGAATTTGAACGCATCGAAAAAGCGGGTTGCAATGTCAAGAAGTCCGAATTTGGAGTATGCGGTCATAACGCATGGACTCCGGCAATGTTGCAAGCGGATATTTTCACGTGGTTGTTATCACGCGGAAAGAAGGATGGAAAGTACGTCGCGGTAATGGACGTAAAAGTTAATCCGGACGATTTTCAAGGAATCGTTGAAGTCGCAACAAAAGATACAAGAAAACCAACATTAGCCCCAACACCGCCGCCAACTGTACAAAAAATCGCAACAACGCAAAAAAAAGAAACTAAAAATATTGAACAAAAAATAAGCGCACAAAAATCAAACGCCCAAAAAATTAACGAAAATAAACAAAAAAATATAAACGTCATAGGAAAATCAAAATTAGACCTGCTAATGCTCGTGCAAGATAGAGCGAGGAAAGATAATTATGATGATACATATTTGATAGTTACTCATATTAGAGACTTATATGCAAATTTAGCGATGCAGCGTTTCAGGAAAATATTAAAAGAACCTACGCGGGAACGAATTTCTGAATTGGAAAGTTTCATGGCATTATTACCGATACGTGAGCGGATTGAATTTATTGATCATGTTCTTGCTTATAAACAGGCAGGCAAATCAGTTCCAGAACCGCCGGAGGAGTTATTACCAGTTATGGAGCGTCAACTCAGTATTGCCGTATCGGAATTAATAGCGAAGAAACTTAATTTACCGGAGGTCAATGAGGTCAAGGTTGAAGTTCCTAGTGTTATTGTAACAGATACGCGCGGCGATAATACGATAGAAGTTGAGGGTAGGATAATAGAGGATTGCGATCGTCCTTGGGCAATGACGTCGGATTCATTTTATGGAATGTTTCCTGCTGATTGGAGTGAAGAAGCCGAAGAAACGCCGGAATTTATAGTCCAATTAACATCGAATGATTTGGCAAAACGACTCGCCAAATCAATCAGCAGAGACGGAGATATTAAAGATTTCCGAGCGGCTTGCAAATCAATCCTCGCCCTAAAAAATAAACCAATGAGCAGTCCGTGGTTTATCGTCGAAGGCGGACGCCTAAAAACAGATATTAAATACAAACTCTCGCCAAAAGGCGAAATGTTAGCACGACTACTAACAACAATAAAAAAATCCAATGATAAATCAGACAAAACAAAAATAATAATTACACTCGCAAATAAAACATTGGAAAAAATCAATTTCGTACTAGATAAATAATCAGCGAATTTCAAAAAACACGGATTTATTTTTATTAACCGCAGAGAGGACACAGAGAACACAGAGGAAATTTTTAATTGGAATCGAAACATCATTTAATATTATATTTAATATTATAATCAACGTTTGGATATAAAATAATTTTTAAAAATTTCATTCTTTGTGAACTCTGCGTTCTCGGAGGTTAAATAAAAAACCGGTTATTAGAAATTGCCTTAATATTTGAAATAGATTTATTGTAACAATAAATATTTGTCCTATCTGTCCCGCCAGGGACAACATGTTGGTAGAAAAGCAAGGTCAAAAATATATTTGTCCCGCTAGGGACAACATGTCAATACAACCTTAACCTTTATTGCGTCCTTAATGGGACGCTAAAAATTTGTATCATTTTTTTCTACCAACATGTTGTCCCTAGCGGGACAAATATTTATTGTTACAAAAATTGTCCTGATACGCCCTACACCCTAAAATCTTTTGCTTAAATTTACGTGAACGTTTACAAAAACATTTTGACGTAAATTAAAATTTTCCTCTGTGGTTAATAAAAATAAATTTGTGGTTTTTAAAAATTTCCTAAAATTTATTTTCAGACAAATGATCCGTCATTCGAATCTTTTCAATACGTATTGTACTTGAAATTCATCAATGTAAAAGCGTCAAAGCCTGTCGCCCGAAATCTAAACAGGCGAATGCAAACGCAAATTAAAGTACGAACAGTTTAAAAAATTCGTAACTATTCACAGAAAGTTAGGCAATATTTTTTAAGGGTGAAGAAGTAGTTTTGTTATAAAAAATCGTCTGAAGGATCGCAGGCGTCTCGCCTGCATGCGGTTGTACGCAACCGCTAATGATAGAGGTTTTAATTTCAACCGCTTTATTGGTCGCCGTTGGCAACATGCATCCGATACGGCTGCGTTCCTTCTTTTTTTCGTTATTGAGTTATGGTTTTTCGACAACGATATTAAATGTTTTTGTACCTCCTGATTTTACTTCAAAAATTAGGTCTGTTGAGTCAGACGACGTGAATTTTTTAGCGACTTTTGGCGTTATAGTGTATGAAACAACAGTACCGTTTTCATCAAAAAAATTTTCGCTTGATTCAGTTTGTGCAAGCCAGACCTTGTAAGTTCCTTTTGGGATTCCTTCAACTTGTTTGTTGCCGCCGGTAATATACGTACCGTCTTTATTGATTACGCCAAAATATGACGAATCGGCGCTTTCAAAAACAACATTGCCTCTTGTAACCGGATCGCCATCGGAATATTTGACCGTTCCCGATATTTGCACCTTACCGCTACAACCAGTAACGTAAAACATAATCCCAAAAACCAAAACTATAAAAATTTTTCTATTCATAAAATTTCTCCTATTAAAAAAATTGTTGAAAAAAATTAACGTATTGATACGACGTTACCATCGTTTACTCTTGCTAAATTCCAGAGTACAGTTGTTGAAGTTGTTCCATTGACGCCGTGAACGGAACCGTCGCCAATAAGGAAATGAACTATACCCGCATGTTGACTGCCAAAACCATAATGACCCCAATGATTACTCGGCAATTGACCTGGAGTTATGCCTGTATCCTTCGGATTAGCAACAAGACAACGGTAATCTTGATGAATAAATCGACCGCTATTAAAAACTTGATCTAATGACCATCCGCCCAGATATCCGCCATCCCAACGTTTATGACTTTGCGTATCAGAACCGACTGCAAATTGGGGAATGAATTTTTCTCCAATAACGATCTGATTAGTTGTTCCGTCCGACCACCATGAAAACGCATCACGACATTCCCAACTGATCAAATCAGTATGATGCGTTTGATTCGAACCGTCTCTACCATCTCTAAAACTCGGAATTGAAACGCGCAACGGACCAGTATAGTCGCTTACGGCTGAGCTAGTAATAGGTAATGCGAGGTAACCAAAATTTGCCCAATTCATTTCAGTCGCTTTGGTAACAACTGTAACATAATCGCTGCGAGGACCGCATTGTTCACGAGCGCCGGCGCCGGCAGAATCATCACGTCTAGCAAATCCTTGTCCTGACGAATGCCGCGAAGGACAAAGAAAAGTTGTGATTCTCCCAATATTTCTCTGTTCGTCCGTCGTTAAAACATCGACCGACCACTGATCGCCGTTATAACTATTCGGAAAATGCAAAAGACCATCGGATGCATCTGTCATTCTTGAATAAAGCGCTTGTTGCTCAATATAAGGATACAGATAAGCAAACACCGATCCTTTGGTTGCAAAAATCGCAATCGGAGGCAAACCTTGACGCGTATCGTGGAAGTTGTGGATACCGAGTCCGATTTGTTTGAGGTTGTTTGTGCAAGTCATTCGGCGTGCTGATTCTCTTGCCGCTTGAACGGCTGGCAAAAGCAATGCGATC
>JAISLW010000368.1 GCA_031277105.1 Planctomycetaceae bacterium
GATCGCATTGCTTTTGCCAGCCGTTCAAGCGGCAAGAGAATCAGCACGCCGAATGACTTGCACAAACAACCTCAAACAAATCGGACTCGGTATCCACAACTTCCACGATACGCGTCAAGCATTGCCGCCCGCTACGATTTTTTCAACAAAAGGATCAGTGTTTGCTTATCTGTATCCTTATATTGAACAACAAGCGCTTTACTCACGATTGACGGACGCATCAGACGGTCTTTTGCATTTTCCGAATAGTTATAACGGAGACAGTTGGACTATCGATGTTTTAACGACGGAAGAACAAAAAAATATCGGAAGAATCGCGACTTTTCTTTGTCCTTCACGGCATTCGTCGGGGCAAGGATTTGCTGGTCCCGACACATCTGCCGGCGGCGATGCAAAAGCGCAATGTGGACCTCGTAGCGATTATGCCGTAGTTGTTACAAAAGCAACGGAACCAAATTGGGAGAATTTTACTTACCTCGCAACAACCGCAGGTGCAACGGTAAGTAATTTTATTGGTCCGTTGCGCGTTTCAATTCCGAGTTTTAGAAATGGTAGAGACGGTTCGAATCAAGCGCATCATTCTGATTTGATCAGTTGGGAATGTCGCGACTCGTTTTCATGGTGGTCGGACGGAACAACTAATCAAATTGTTATTGGAGAAGATTTCGTTCCTAAATTTACAGTCGGCTCTGATCTTTTAATTCCTAAAATTTGGAATGGCGGATATTTGAATCCTTGGGCGTTAGGTCTAGTTTATAATGTTGGCCGGTTTGTTCATCAAGATTACCGTTGTCTTGTTGCTAATCCAAGCGACGCCGGTATTGCGACTACTGAAAGACCACACCATCATCCGGGTCATTATGGTTTTGGCAGTCACCATGCGGGTATAATTAATTTCCTTATTGGCGACGGTTCTGTTCACGGAATCAATGGAACAACTTCAACAACCGTACTCTGGAATTTAGCAAGAGTAAACGACGGCAACGTCGTATCAATACGTTAATTTTTTCAACAATTTTTTGTAAACGTTCACGAAATTTTAGATGAATAGAGTTTTAAACTGTTCGTACTTTAATTTGCGATTTACCTTCGCCTGCCTAATTTTCGGACGGCAGGCTTTGACGCTTTTAAATCGATGTAATTCAAGTACTAGTTGTATATGGAGGTAGGAAGTATTTTTTAATTAAGAATTAGAATTTAGCAAAATAGATTTTTGTTACAAAAACTAATGTTATTCCCTAACCCCTAAAATCTAGCGCTTAAATTTTCATGAACGGTTACATTTTTTTACAGGAGGATTTTTATGAATAGAAAAATTTTTGTAGTTTTGTTTTTTGGGATTATGATTTGCGTTGTTGGTTGTAGCGGCAAGGTGCAAATTTCGGGAACGGTCAAATATTCCGATGGCGCTCCGGTTACAAAAGGCAACGTTGTTTTTGAAAGCGCCGATTCGTCATATTTTGGCGTAATCAATAATGACGGAACTTATATCACCGGCGGCAACAAACAAGTTGAAGGAATCCCAAAAGGAATTTACAAGGTTTGGCTTGCCCAAACTGAATCAAGCGAAGATATTTTAGACGAAAACGGTACTGTTGTTTCATATAATATTACACAAGCAGTCGCTAAAAAATTCACATCGCCAGAAACAACAGACCTAACCTTTGAAGTAAAACCAGGAGGTCAAAAAACATTTAATATCGTTGTCGAAAAACCATAATTCAATAACGAAAAAAAGAAGGAACGCAACAGTTTCGGCTGCGATCCTTCTTAAAATAATCTTTCTCATCTGCGTAATCTGTGGATCATTTTTTTGTCCACAGATTACACTGATTAAAAAGATTATAGCAGGAACGCAGGCGTATCAGATGTATGTTGACGACGGCAACCGATAAAGCGGTTGAGATAAAAAACTCAATCATTAGCGGTTGAGTACAACCGCATGCAGACAAGACGCCTGCGATCCAGCTAAAATAGTTTTTTAGAAAGTCCCTAAAGAATGTTTCCTAAAAAACACTTTTTCAAGATTCTCCTATTGTAAAACTTATATATTTGGCTAAACTTTGGGACGCTTGAAAATAATTCGGGCTAAAAAATTTGTAATCATTCACGTAGTTTGACGAGTTCGGCGTTAGATAAATATGGATTTTGATTTTTTGTAACGAAAATTATTTCCAATATCCTTATCCTTTACGTCTATTTTGTCCTAAAACGTCTCTATACTGCTCGTACTTGAAATTCATTGATTTAAAATCGCCAAAACCTACCGCCCGATAACTAGGCAGGCGAATGTAAACGCAAACTCAAGTACGAACAGTTTAAAAAAGTCTAGTACGGATAATTTATTGAACGAATATTCGCGAATGATTACAAAAAAATTAAATTACTAATTTCACAATTATTCACGATTACAGAATAATTGCTAAACTTCAATTTGGTTAAAAAAATTAATATTATGAAAAAGAATATATTTTTATCGTTTCTGTTTTTTACGGCGGCATGTTTTAATACGACATGTTTTAATATTGACGTTTTAGCGGAACCGCCGCAATTTCAAATTAAAAAAATCGACTCGAATCGTAATGAATGTTGCGGTATCGGCGATTTTAATAAAGACGGTCGCTTGGATATAGTGTCCGGCGAAAATATTTATTACGCGCCTGATTGGAAGAAGGTAAAATTCCGCGAGATTAAATCCGATATTAACGAACAAGGCAACGGCTACGCTTGGGATTTTATGGATGCGCCTATCGACGTCGACGGCGACGGATTGCTAGATGTAGTTACGCTGTCTTGGCACGGTAAAAGCATCGAATGGCTAAAAAATCCAGGTAAGAATAAAAACGACGCCCTTTGGGAAAAATTTCTTGTTGAAAAAAACGGCAACTACGAAAGCGGCGATTTTTTTGACGTAAACGGCGACGGCAAATTTGACGAAATCGTACCCAACTCTTTGACAACAGCATGGTACGCCGTCGAAAAAAAATCCGACGGAACTCAAGGATTAGTTAAACGCCAAGTCAACAACGAAAAAATCGATTTCGGCGTAGGCGTAGGCGACATCAACGGCGACGGTCGCCCCGATTTCGTGCGACCTAAAGCGTGGTTTGAAGCGCCGGCAAAAACCGACGGCGAATGGATACGACACCCGCTATCACTCGGCGGACTTGACGGCAAAACAGAACACACGGCGCAAATTTTAGTTTACGATGTCAACGGCGACGGACGAAACGATATTATTACAAGTTCGGCGCACCGGTACGGCATTTTTTGGTACGAACAACTAAAAGAAAAAGATCAATGGAAACAACACGTAATCGATAAATCTTGGACACAGGCTCATTCATTAACCTTAGTCGATCTCGACGGCAATAAAATCCCTGAATTGGTTACAGGAAAACGTTTTCGCGCGCACAACGGAGGCGACCCCGAATCTAACGCCCCACTATGCGTTTACTACTACAACTTCCAACGTAACCCAAATAACAACATAACTTGGAAAAGAAACAAAATCACCGAAAACGAAAACATCGGCGCAGGCATGGTAATACACGCAATCGATATCGATAACGATAACGACATCGACCTAATAACAACAGGAAAATACGGCGGCCCCATAATTTTTGAAAATATAACAAAGAAAAAATAAATCCAAAAAATCTCTAAAATTCATCTTTCATTAAACACAGAAATCATAAAGAGATCTTTAAGACTTGACCAATCGACTAACCGGCAAAATTAAACTGAAATTTAATTTTGCCGGTTTAATACCAATAACAACCAAAAATATTATGTTTGAAAATGAAAATTATAACTTGCCGCAAGATTCGACGACAACAATATCGTTGTCTGAATTAATAAACCTAATAAAAACTTTAATACCTGCCTTTCGCGATACATT
>JAISLW010000371.1 GCA_031277105.1 Planctomycetaceae bacterium
CGATACAAAGACGATAAAGTCTTTTTACAATTATTAAGTATATTGTTAGATATTAATGTTGACAGTATAGAGAAAGGAGAATTAAAAATGCAAAGACTAATGACCACATTAGAACGAACTCCCGCCTGCGCGAAATTTTTTGAAAAACACGATAAAGCCGTTTTTGCCAAAGGCATAAATAAAGGTAAAGCCGAAGGCATATCTGAAGGTATCGCCAAAGGTATCGCCAAAGGTAAAGCGGAAAATATCATTCGTATTTTGACGCGTCGTTTTGACAAGTCGCCTTCGATGCGATTGCAAAGGCAGATTATGAACGTTAAAGATATTGACAAACTTGACGAACTCTGCGATTTCGCTTTTGATTGCGTATCGCTTGGTGAATTCGCTACGGCGTTTAATTGAATTTTTGGTAATCGTTTACGGAGATCAGTAGAGTATTTCTTTACGTATCATACTTGAAATTCATCGCTGTAAAAGTCTGGCGTCCGATAGTTATTTGATGCGGATGGAAACGCAAAGTCAAGTGTGAACAGTTTAAAAATAATGAAATGGTTAATAAATTATTATGAGGATGATAATCTTGTATTTGATTCAGTGCATGGTTATATTCCTTTTGCGGGTTCAAGATTTCCTGGCGAAGCGTCGGAGCGGGATATTATTGACTCGGCGTGGATGCAACGTTTACGTCAAATACATCAACTGCAGACGGCGTGGTTTGTTTATCCTACTGCGGAGCATTCGCGGTTTCAACATTCGCTTGGCAGTATGCATCTTGCTTCTAAAGTTATAGATCAACTTTATCCGAGTTTAGTCGATACTTGTGTTGCGATTAATTGTAACGAAAAATTACCGAGTCGTAATTATCTTGAGTCTCTTGTTCGTATGTCGGCGCTTTTGCATGACGTTGGTCATGGACCGTTTGGTCATTTTTTTGATTCGCATTATCTTTCTCAATTTAATTTGAATCATGAGAAACTTGGCGCCGAGATAATACGGCGTGAACTTTCTGTATTGTTGCGTAAAATTCGGCGTAATCCTCATGGCGAACTTGATGCCGGCGAAATACTTGATCCTGAACAAATAGCGTATTTGATAGTTCGTCCGTTGTCTGGTAATAGCGGCGATGCGGCGCCTTTTTGGTTACGTTTATTGCGTTCTCTTTTTAGTGGGTTGTACACGGTTGACAACATGGATTTTGTGTCGCGCGACGCTTATATGACTGGTTTTGGCGCTAGTATAATTGATATTGACAGATTGATTCATTATTCTTTTTTTACTTCTGAAGGTTTGACGATGCATCAAAAGGGATTTGCGGCGTTGATACGGTTTCTCAATGTACGCGGCGAATTGTTTCGGTCGATATATTTTCATCGCGACGTCCGTGCAATTGATCTCATGTTGGGCGAATTATTTGAGCGGAGTTGCGGTTATATTTTTTCTGATCCGTTATTTCCCGAAGTTGAGGCGGCGCGTAATCCTCTTGATTTTCTTGACGATTATTTAGGTTTTACGGAATGGTCGTTATTGATCGACGTATCGCGATTCGACAGGTCAACTAATCCGGCAAAACGTAAATTAGCGCCGCTTTGGAAAAATTTCCTAACTCGACAAATTCCTTTCCAATTAGCAACAGAAAAAACTATTCTGTTCCAATCCGGCAAAGGCGAACATACAAGTATATTCGGAAACGAACAAATTTTGAAACAGATGATTATTGAAAAATTGCCCGAACAATTACGAAAAATAGATTTCCAAATCGATTGCGCAAGGCACCAATTAAGAACCGGAATAAAAAATGATTTCACAAACAAGCAACAAAATATAAACATAAAAAATTGTCTTTTCGATCCATCAACCAAAACAATTCGTCCATTAGAAGATGAAGATTTATTCCGTTATATCCCGCAAAGTTATAGAATTTGTCGAATTTACGCAAAAAATCCCGAACACATCGCTCCGCTCGCAGAAGCAATGAACCAAATAACAAATAACACAGAACTAGATACCGAAACAAATATGTAATCTATAAAATAACGATCCAGCAAAAAATAAAAATACGGGCGTCTCTAAAAATTGTTTTTTTGTTTAAGTTTTTTTATTTTAGAAATTTTTAGTGAAATTTTTATTGAATTTTGTTATATTTTTTTTGTAAATTTGATATTTGATATTTGTTTTATGTTTTATGTTTTTTGTTTTATGGTTATTAGTCTGCATATATTGTAAACTAGTTTTCTCATACCGATTTGGAATTTTGCTCTTATGATTCCTATTGTTCTTAATATTTCGTTTCCCATTCGCATCTTTGCGATTCGAAGATATGTTCTATACGGCAACGTATTTTTGATTTTGATTTATTGTTTTCCTTTTGTTCTTCCGTCAAGCGTTTACCTCGATAACTTCGCTCGATAATCTGCGGGGCAAAACCGCGACGTTGCAATTCATTTATTATCTTTTCACTTTGGTGAGCCGAGTCGGCATAGACTGGTTGTTTATAAGTTTCATCGTCAGGATCTTTTGGGGCTTTGTCGGGAAGCGTCTCCAACGCTACAACACTAGGGTATCTCTAAAAATTCATTTTTTACAAAAAGGTAGGCGGTGTTTCGCCGCTGTGTTTATTTTTTGGACCGCAATACGCATAAAACAATTATTAAATTTTAATAATTCATAACATGTAAAAATAGACGTATTTTAGACGTTGTAAAGTAATAAAATTTATTAATGTCGTAAACCGTAATGCGGCGTTTCGGCGAAACGCCGCCTACCTAGACAAATGAATTTTTAGAATGCCCACTATCATGTACCGCCGCATGCGTCACCGTATAATTCACTATAATCTTCGTGTAAACATCCGCAACAACATGATTTTTATAACCATAATGTTTTTCATGATTTTTTTTTCGCATAGCGAGCGTCAAAATCAGTCTGTGATTCAACAGCGGCATTACTTGTACGGGACGCGGTTTTTTCGCCGTCTTTGATTTGTTTATATTCGTTTTCTGTAAAATGTTGTTTACGAGTATCGATAAAAGTTCCATCTATCGCAATGCCACTATTGCTCTTAACGCCTTGACGAATAAGCTCGTCATTATACAGATCGTACTTGAATTTCAGCGATTTTAAAGCGTCAAAGTCTGCCGCCCGAAAGCTAGGCAGGCGAAGGTAAACAAAAACTCAAGTGCGAACAGTTTAAAAACTGAAAAAGATTGTTCATCAAACCTAATCGCGTCAACTGCTCGCCAAACAACCAAATCGTCTTAGAATCAGGAATACGATCTGAAAAATCAAGTCCCAAAAAATTACGAAATGTAATACGGTCGCGTATCTGAAATTCTACTTGTTCGTCGGAGAGATTGTAGATATTTTTGAGGATGAAAATCTTAAACATCAAGAGAACGTCAAAGGGAGGACGACCGGCATTAGACTTGCGGTCATAGGAACGAACCGTAATAAGCAAACTATAAAAAATATTCCAATCAATCATGAATTAAGACGATATAAAAAATCATTGATAGCATGTAATTTGTCTATCTGATCTTCAAACGTAAAAAAAGAAAATTGACCCATAAGTTCATATTTATGTTAAAGGGTTAAGGAAATAATAATCGTAAAAAAAATATAGAAAAAACAAAAAAATAAAATTCACTATATTAAACATTATAATAAAAAAAAATTTAAACATACGTCAAGTATCCCCCAAAAATGAATTTTTAGAGATACCCAATCAATATTACTGTCCAGCTTTTGCTGTTCACCGCTGTAAAAAAACGATCCACAAATTACAAAGATTAAAAAAAATTTTTGTTTTTGCGTGGCAGTATTGACAGGCTTTTCTGTTTATCTAAAATTTTCAAAATTCTGATTTTGAGTTGAGTCATGAATCGTAGATATTATGCGTTTGTAATTTCTGTAACAAAAATTTAACCAAATAATTTTAAGGTAAATTTATGAAAATTTTCAAAAGATGTTTTTTTGTAACGATAATTCTTTTTGCAATTGCGAATCTCTTAAATTTCACGTTTGCCCAAAATAAACCGGCGGCGCCGAAACTTGAGCCGCAGGTTCAACAGATTGCGGGTATGAATGCTGAATTATTAAGCGGCGGCGAAAATGAAAAACAATTAGCCCACTCGCTAAAATGGCGACTAAACCAATGGGACGACAAACAACGAAAAGAATGGAACGAAACCGTTAAACACGC
>JAISLW010000377.1 GCA_031277105.1 Planctomycetaceae bacterium
GCCGCAGTAGAGTTTATGTCGCTAATAAATGTTAATATTTCATAACACCTAAAATAAATCTATTTTATATGTTACGAATTATTAAAATTTAATAATTGTTTTACACGTATTGCGGCACAAAAAATAAACACAGCGGCGAAACACCGCCTACCTTTTTGAAAAAAAAAGAATTTTTAGAGACGCCCGAAAATTATTCGGCGGCAATTTTTATTTTTGCGCCTGGTTTATTTTTTGGTCTTTCCGTGGTTAGTTCTGACCAAATTTGTCTTGTTAAGTGTTCTGTCATTAGGTGTTTATAAAAGTATGCCCAAGTATGGCAATCTTTTGGTCGTCTGTATTCTTCTTCGCCGTTTGGTCTATTATCGCCAATTCCGCGTCCGTCGTCTGGCGAGCGCGTCGTGCCTTGCGGGTAGCCGAGATTATGATGAACGAGATCATCTACTTGATGCAACCATTCGTGTAATTCCATTTCGCCGAATAATTCATTTTTGTACGGATAACTTGTCGCCCAAGGAACCATCATATAACCTGCGCCATTTAACTCTCTCAACCTGCCGTACATTGCCGCCGTGAATGCGGCATTGATATTAGCGCCGTCGTCGCCGCGACATTTTATGTACGCAATTACAGTGTCAAATTTCTTGTCGCCGCCGCTGTGTTTTTTGAACTCAATTGCGATTTCATTAGGACCAACAGGAAAACCGTCTTGCGACTCCGCAGGACTCATATCAGTCAACGGCTCCTCAATTAAAACGATCTTAAATTCAGGCAACAACACGCCGCTTGACCACGCAAAGACCAAATCGCGAAATCCCGCTAATTCTTTTCCGATTGTTTTCAAATTATCATCGGTGAATGTTTTGTGGTATTTCGTAATTTTCCCGTCTTTATTTTTATGTTCGGCGTTTATTTCTTTGTAAATAATAACGAGTACGTTCCAGATTTTTGCTTTTTTCGGATCGGTATTAATTTGAACTCGCGGTCGCAATAGTTTGATATGTTCGCGGGTTTCGCTGCGTTGTGATTCTTTGCAAGTAGTCCTGTCAAGAATGCGTTCCCATAACGTTAGCGCTTTGCCGATAGAGCCTTCCTTTTCGGCTTCAAGGGCGAGTTTTTTAGTCGCTTCGTAATCTAATGTTTCAGGTTTAGCCGTCCAATCGCCCGCGCCGCATTCGGCAACCGGAAATGTACAAATTGACAACGGCGGAATTGTCAAAACATTATCCGCCGCAAGAACATTGTGCGAAAAAATTATCGCAACTACTACCAACTCCAAAAAACTCAATTTCAAAAAAGTTTTCATTTCTTCTCCATTTATTAGGATGAATCCACAGACAATTTTTGAGGGACAAGTGGAACATGAGGGACAAATGGGACAATTTTTTTATAACGAAAAATAGCGAAGGATCGCAGGCGAGACGTCTGCGATCCTTCTGGCGATTTTTTGTAACGATAAATTGCTCTCTAGTTTTCTAAAAAATTACTCCCTATTACTTACACCCAAACCTCTAAAATTTTTTGTTTAAATTTCCGGGAACGGTTACAAAGATTCTATAGGTCAAAAAGTCTGTGGACGTATTTTTTTATTTGTATTTGAATTAACGCCGGTCAACATAGACTTAACATTGGCAAAATTACGTTTTGCCTTTTGTCCGTCAATTCAAAAAACGATTAACATTATCATAACAAAATAATCTTATATCACAATCGCACGCCAAAATTCTTGCAATATACAGCTAGGGCATCTCTAAAAATTTATTTTTTGCAAAAGGTAGGCGGTGTTGCGCCGAAACGCCGCAATACTTACAAAATAATTATTAAATTTCAATAATTCACCACGTGTAAAATAGATGTATTTTATACGTGGTGAAGTAATAAAATTTATTGCTATCATAAACTCTAATGCGGCGTTTCGGCACGGTGTTTAATTTTTTTAGCCGCCTACATGGACAAATGAATTTTTAAAGACGCCCGCTAGTAATTGAATTTCAGCGATTTAAAAGCGTCAAAGCCTGCCGTCCGAAATCTAGGCAGACGAAGGTAAATCGCAAATTAAAGTACGAACAATTTAGAAATTATTACAACTTCTAAAATCAACAATAGACTACTGCATTTCTCCTAAAAAAAAATTCTTCTAATCTGCGTAATCTGTGGATCGTTTTTTTGTCCGCAGATTAAACAGATTAAAAGGATTATTTTAAATTCAAAATTAAAATCTTTAATTCCGAATTTACAAATCAACTAATTATTTTTTCGGTCTGTCAACTTTTATGTCGAATTTATTATTCGATCCGTCGACATTTATTGTCAATCCTGACGTTGCGGGATTGGCGTATTTTTCGTCTATTAAATTTTCGCTTGGCGGCGGATAAACGTCGTCTGGATTTGGGAGTAATTTTACGGCGCCGCTAATTGTTACGTTGTAACTTCCGGCAGGCACGCCGTTGTTTTCTTTTTCAAATCCCATGACGAAACTGCCGTCAGGTTTGATTGCGGCTCTTGCTTGTTTTACGCCGTCGTCAAAAATAACTGCGCCCGCCGACAACGGCGAACCGTCATCCGAAAAAGTTACCGTACCCGAAATCGGCAAATTCTTACTGCAACCAACAACCACAATAAGAATCAAAAACAATACATAATTTTGAAAAACTCTTTTCATTTTAATTTAAATTTTTTAGTTAAAGGTTAGTTAAAGGTTAAATTTTTTAGGGACAAGTGGGACAGGAGGGACAAATGGGACAATGTTGTCTGAACTTTGATTTTTTTGATTTTTATGATTTG
>JAISLW010000381.1 GCA_031277105.1 Planctomycetaceae bacterium
ATAGGCAAACAAAAAGGCTGTTGAGATATTAAACCTCGCTCGTCAGCGGTTGAGTACAACCGCTTGCAGGCGAGACGCCCGCGATCCTGTGATGCAGGCGTTCCGCCTGCGAACCTGAAGAAACACAGGCGAAATGCCTGCGATCCTGAAGTGCAGACGGGATGTTTGCGAACCGGTATTTTTTGTAACAATAAATATTTGTCCCGTTAGGGACAACATGTTGGTAGAAAAAGATGATACAAATTTTTAGCGTCCCGTTAAGGACGCAATGACGGTTAAGATTATATTGACATGTTGTCCCTAGCGGGACAAATATATTTTTGACCTGCTTTTCTACCAACATGTTGTCCCTAACGGGACAGAAATGAATTTTTAGAGACGACCAGATGTCAACCTCTCTCATCAGCGGTTGAGTACAACCGCATGCAGGCGAGATGCCCGCGATCCTGGGATGCAGGCGTTTCGCCTGCAAACCTGAAGAAACCCAGACTAAATGCCCGCGGTCATGAAATGCCTGCGATCCTGAAATGCAGGCGAGATCAACGGATCGCGGGCGTCCCGCCTGCACTTTGCCGATAGGCAAACAAAAAGGCTGTTGAGATCAAAACCTCGCTCATTAGCGGTTGAGTACAACCGCATGCAGGCGAGACGCCCGCGATCCTGGGATGCAGGCGTCTTGCCTGCGAACCTAAAGAAACCCAGACTAAATGCCCGCGGTCATGAAATGCCTGCGATCCTGAAAAGCAGGCGAGACCACCGGATCGCGGGCGTCCCGCCTGCACTTTGCCGATAGGCAAACAAAAAGGTGCTTGAGATCAAAACCTCGCTCATTAGCGGTTGAGTACAACCGCATGCAGGCGAGACGCCCGCGATCCTGAGATGCAGGCGTTTCGCCTGCGAACCTGAAGGAACACCAGGCGAAATGTTTGCGAACCTGAAGAAACATAGGCGAAATGCCTGCGATCCTGAAATGCAGGCGAAGATAAACGAAAACTCAAGTGCGAACAATTTAAATCTTGTCGTTTAAATTTTCGTGAACGGTTACAATTTGATTAGTACATAATTTTGTCTATTTTTTTGTTCCATTCGTTGAATAGTTCGGCGCATTTTTCTTTTTCTATAATTTCTGGTTTTAGTAATGGGCTATTTGCGGAGCCGTCCATGATTTTGTAGATAAATTCATCGTCGAAACCTCCTATTGCGGCGTCGTATCTATCGGCGCCAAAGTATAATTTTTTTATTCCCGCCCAATGTATCGCCGATAAACACATAGGACAAGGTTCACACGTACTATAAATTTCACAATCCGATATATTAAAACGCCCCAAAATAGCAGTAGCACGACGAATCGCCACAACCTCTGCATGAGCAGTCGGATCATTTGTACCTAACACTTCATTATGTGCAGTCGCAATCACTTCGTCATTACGCACAATAACAGCGCCAAAAGGACCGCCCATATTTTTTCGCATACCTTCAATAGCGACATCAATCGCTAACCCCATAAATTTATTCATCAAAAAAACTCCAAATACTATAAACTTGTTCACACATTAAATAAACTTCTAAAAATCACAAACTTATTTTTATTAACCACAGAGAACACAGAAATCACAGAAGAAATTTTTAAATTGTTCGCACTTTAATTTGCGTAATCTGTCTATTGTTTATTTTCCGTTATAAATTGGGTCTTGTCCAATTATATAATTACAATCAGGCTCCGATTCTAATGGGTCGCCTGTTACGGCAAACGCTCTGGCTCTACTGCCGCCGCAAACATAGCGATATTCACAAATACCACAATTACCCTTGTAATTGTCGGGATTTTGCAATTTGCTAAACAACGGATGCTTTTGATAAACATCGACGACGGAATCACGCGGAAACTCGCCGCATTCATAAGGTAAAAATCCTGCCGGATAAATTTTGCCGTTATGAGAAACAAACATTATGCCGCGCCCGTCAGTTACCCCAAGCGGCGCACGATGACGCACTCGCGATAATCCATCTACTGAAATTTCATTGTTGCTGTTGCTGTTATTATTATTTTTATTATTCGTAACGATATTTATTTCATTTTTTGTTTCAATATTTTTACTTAATCTAAAAGGACGCGGAACGTCTAGCGGATTGCCGCCTTGTCTTAAAACAAAACGTCTGTAATGCGGCGCTTCCGTAGTTTTTACAGCAAAGGGTTTAGTTTGCGCATGTTTCCAAAGTTTTTCAAAAGCGATTTCATATTCTTCCGGCGCAATCCGCTCTTCCTCTACGCCGCGTCCAACAGGCACCAAAAAAAATACCGACCACATAATCACACCGCCAAACCGACCAAGATACTCCGCCATTTCGTCAATTAACGCAAAATTACGACGCGTAATCGACGTATTAACTTGAACCGGAATTTGCAACGCTTTTGCCATCTCCAGCATCTCGCGCGTTTTGTCAAAAGAACCTTCAAACCCGCGAAAAGCGTCATGAACTTCAGCGACATGACCGTCAAGCGAAATCCCTAACGCTTGCACTCCTGCGGATTTCGCTTGCTCGAATGCTTCACGCGTAGCCAGCGGCGTCGCCGACGGCGTCAACGCAACAGTTAATCCGTTTTGAACCGCGTGGCGTATCAACACAAAAAGATCAGCACGCTTCAACGGATCGCCGCCCGTAAAAACTATATTAGGTTTACGCGGAAAAGAAGCAACCTGATCAATAAGACGTATCGAATACTCCGTAGACAACTCGTCAAAAGCAGCTTTCTCCTGCGCCGAAGCGCGACAATGCTTGCAAACAAGATCGCACGATTGCGTTATCTCATAATAAAACATCAAAGGATTAACACAAAAATCAGATTTAGAATAAGGCGTAAATTGCATAATATGGAATAAGGCTTTAAATTCGGAATGCGTAATTCGGAATTGAAGACGCCAATTTTAAATTTAAAATAATCCTTCTAATTTGGCGTAATCTATGGACAAAAATGATCCATTGATTACGCAAATTAGAAGGATTATTTGTAACCGTTCACGGAATTTTTTTAGTAAATTACGTATTGGGCATCTCTAAAAATTCATTTGTCTAGGTAGGCGGCGTTTCGCCCCGTGTTTAATTTTGGGCCGCATTACGGTTTACGACATCAATAAATTTTAATATTTCACACGTCTAAAATAAACATATTATAGGCTTTATGAATTATTAAAATTTATTGGTAGCATAAACTCCATTGCGGCCCAA
>JAISLW010000495.1 GCA_031277105.1 Planctomycetaceae bacterium
TAATAAATGTTAATATTTCATAACACCTAAAATAAATCTATTTTATATGTTATGAATTATTAAAATTTAATAATTGTTTTACGCGTATTGCGGCACAAAAATAAACACAGCGGCGAAACACCGCCTACCTTTTTGCAAAAAAATGAATTTTTAGAGATGCCCATAAATCACACAAATCATAAAAATCAAAGTTCAGACAACATTGTCCTACTTGTCCCTCCTGTCCCATTTGTCCGTAAAAAAAATCGCCTTTTAAAAAACATCCTTGATTTTTTAGATTATGTTATAGGTTGTGATGAGTGTGTAATCGTAGGCGTAGCGATTGTGAAACCTATGGTCAAGAATTTTGCTCCACAAGCAAGCCCTGCAAGGGGTGCGATTGTTACGTCAAAAGTCCTACCCCTCGTTGGGGTTGATGAGAAGGAGATAAAATTCTGATCAGTAGAATTCGTTACGCAACGCCTACGGTTATGCACTTATCGCAACAAATTCACACGAACCGCTAAAAGAACACAACCGTCTCGGCTGCATTCCTTCTAAAAATAATCCTTCTAATCTGCGTAATCTGTGGATCGTTTTTAAAGCGATTCACAGACCACCGGATCGCAGGCGTCCCGCCTGCAATTTGCCGCAAGGCAAACAAAAAGGCCGTTGAGATGTTAAACCTCTCTCATTTGCGGTTGAGTACAACCGCTTGCAGGCGAGACGCCTGCGAATCTGAATAAACACCAGGCGAAATGTTTGCGATCCTGAATCGCCTGCGATCCTGAATGCAGGCGAGACCAACGGATCGCGGGCGTCTCGCCTGCAATTTGCCGCAAGGCAAACAAAAAGGCGCTTGAGATATAAACCTCTCTCATTAGCGGTTGAGTACAACCGCATGCAGGCGAGACGCCCGCGATCTTTTAGCAAATGAAATTTTAGAGAATATCAAAGAGACTAATTTTGTAACTTGACGAACATTCTAATTACCCTTTGACCCGTTTACCTCGTAGGTAGGCTGGATTTTTTTAATTCGGAAATAAAAATTTTGCTTTCAAATTTAAAATAATCTTTAATCTGCGTAATCTGTGGATCGCTTTTAAATTGATCCAGTGATTACACAGATTAAAAAGATTTTTTTGGGGAATGATTGACAGATATTTACGTTTGCCTAAAATTTTGGAAATTTTAATTTTGAGTTGAGTCTTGAATTGTGGTTATGTGTTTTGTTATTATTTTTTGTGTTGACTTGTTTCGTATTGATGAGAGTTGCATTGACTTTGTAATCAATAAATGGATGTGATAGAAAATTAATAATTTATTATGTATTTATTGGTCATTTTATTATTGGCAATTACGATTTTAGGTTGCAAGGATTGGACAAGTTATGTTTCACCGGATGCGGTTGTTTCATCTAAATTCGGATTCTCCTGATATGTCTGATGCGGTACAGCAAAACATAAATGAAATTTATACATTTGCCGACGCCACAAAAGAATTACGATGTTCGTGTTTTTCGCCAGATTCGACGAAACTTTTACTTGGCAGTAATGAAGGTACCTGTTATTTGTGATATTAAATTGGACAAAAAATTATATGAATTAAACGGACATACACAGGCAATATTATATGTTCGTTTTTCGCCAGATGGTAAATTTGCTCTGACAATCGGACAAGATAATATTGCGTGCGTTTGGAATGTTGATAGCGGAAAGTTGCAATATTCATTGAAAGTTGATAATTTTTTGCGTGAGAATGCAATTATCTTTTCACCAGACTTATTGATATGCAATACGTCGATTACTTTCTATAGCATATCTTTGTGATTGTGAAGATACTCTTGTAAAGATTAAAAATAATTTGAACAGGGGAAATATACTTGAAGATTATGAATCAATTTTTAAACGGGCTAAATTATTAGGAAGTTGGGTCGCATACGATTCAAATAAATTACGATATTCAGTTACTGATAATATTTATTTATTACCTTCAGTAACTGCCCCAAAAATTCCAATTTATGGCGCATATTTTTCGCATAAAAAAATGTTGATGCGATTCCTAGAATATCTTGTGGACTAGTAGATTATTTTATTGATGAGTTTAAAAAGAAAATAACAAAAATAGTTGTAGTTGACTAGTTATACGTCTCGTACTTGAATTTTATTGATTTTAAACTGTTCGTACTTGAGTTTGCGTTTACATTCGCCTGCCTAGTTTTCGGACGGCAGGCTTTGACGCTTTTAAATCAATGAATTTCAAGTACGAACTGTATAAAGCGTACAATCCTGCCGTCCGATAGTAGGTAGGCGGCGGTAAACGAAAATTTAAGTACGAACAATTTAAATTATAAATTGTAATTTTAAATATTTTTTGGAAAAGCTGTTTTTTAACAATCCCTAAACAAATCTATTTTTAAAATATAAATATGACCATTTATGATCGAGACATGACATTGGGAGAATTTGTATTATGTTTTCTTATTTCAACATTCGGTACATTGGTTGTATCAATACTGCATTGGAAATATTTTGGCAAGGGCAAAAAAGAACTACCGCCACCTTTAATAAGATCAATTTATAAGAGTTATATTATATCGTCATTTTATACTTTGTTTATTTCTTGTATTTATTTAGCAGTTATTTATTTTTTTCTCAACGAGTTATATTTGACTTATCAATTTTTATTCGTCGATTATTTATTTTTCCATATATGCGTATTTTGTGCTACGGTGAATTTTATTGCTGTTTGGGTATTACATATTTCCGAAAACGATGAGTATAACCTTTCTGATTATTTCCGTTTTTTTTAGCGTGATAACGACGAACATCTTGTCCATGCGGGTTCTTATTTTTATGACAATGGAAAATTTGCTGCGATGTATTGTTCGGACGATGATTTTGAAGACGAAAAGAAGAGATTATTTTGGAATGAAAAATGAAAATGGCATTCTGAAAAGTAAAGTATCCGATGTAAAATTTGGCGGGGCTTTTTCCAATAAATCTTTAACAAAATTTGATAAAAATAAAAAAACAGATTACTTACCCAAAATAAAATTGCCGGATAATATTGCGAAATATCGCGATATTCAGAATATATTACGCGGCGTTGATAATGTATTCGGTCAACATAAAAATACATACAAATTTATCTACAATATTTGTCATCCAAGTTTTTTCAAAAACGACAAACCAGATACATATCAGATTAATTTTATAATAGGGCGTCTCTAAAAATTCATTTTTTGTAAAAAGCTGCAATGGAGTTTATGACGTCAATAAATTTTAATAATTCATAAAGCCTAAAATATGTATATTGTAGACGTGTGAAATATAAAAGTTTATTGACGTCGTAAACCGAATGGCGGCGTTTCGGCACAGTGTTTAATTTTTTTAGCCGCCTACCTGAACAAATGAATTTTTAGAGATACCATTTAGATGCGGGTAATATAACAGAATATCAAAATTGCAAGCGGAACATAATGCTGTAACACATATTCGTAAATATCTCTATAAATTAGGTCTTCCTAAAACAGTATCGGCTTTTTTAGCAGTTACTGCAAGTGCTGCTGGAAAAGCCCTAACTGTTGCAGTAATATTTGAATCGCCAATTTTTCTTTGGTGTTGTCAAAATGTTATGCGACAAAATTAACCTAATATTTTATTTTAATCAAGATAATAAACATGAATAATAAAATGACTTTTCAAAAAAAACATTTGGAAAAATCCCCAACTAGATTGCAGGTACTTAACATCATCGTCAATAAGCTTGATGGTATTGATATAAGTTTGGAAAAACCTTTTTGTTTTTTGGACTTTAAATTTAATCAAGGATTATTTTCCAGTTATATTGATTTTACATGGGAGGCTGAATTTTGGGGAGTTCCAGAAGCAATAATTGATAAATTTATTGAGGGTTGTAACCAAGACGTTACGTTTGGCGATTATTGTGAATTACTTGCGCAAAATACAAAAATATTGGACATTGATTCTTTACAAAAAATAGACGAAGACAAACGTTATTTTTATATTTCGGATTTTATTCAAGATATTTTTTTTACGCGGACAGGTAAAAATTATCCGCTTACGACTCCTGTGGAAAATTTACATTTAACAGTTTTTTATAGTATTATGTCTATTTTTATACGTTCTGACATTTTGCGGTTGAAGTATTTTATTACATTCAAGCCAAAGCCGTATTCGTGGAAAGACAAGATCGATAAATTGTTCACAATTATAATTGTTTCATTTTTATCTTTGTTTATATTTTTGCTTGTGTTATTATATTCGTTACATTATTGGGTTTTGCAGTATTTTGTAGGAATGACGTTTATGTGTATTGTTTTACCGTTTTGTTTTTTATATTTTTTTATTCGTGAAATAATTATCGATAAAATTTATATTGATTCTTGTCATACGTTGGGCGATTTTGTACAAGCGCTAAATAAAGAATTAAGTACAAACAAAAACGATATAAAACAATGATAAAATTTTGACGTTTTGAAAATAATCTGACTAATCTGTTTAATCTATGGACAAAAAAATCGATTCGTAGATTAAAAGGATTATTTGGTGTGAACAGTATTGTCAGACATTTATGTCGTTATGATTTTGAAAAAATTGATTTTGGATTGAGTTTTGAATTGTGTGTTTGTTATTATTTTTTATTTGATTTGTAAATTTACAAAATGAAACCGAGATTGTTTGTGATAATTTTTGTGTTGATTTGTTTCGTATTGATTAGAGTTGAATTGACTCAATCAAAAACGATTCCGCATGAATTTACAATTATCGTAACAAAAAATAAATTCGATAATGCAAGCAGATTATTAAATATTTTTCACACGGGCGACAATAAAACTTACGCCGATTACGATATAAAATGGGACGAAGGAAACCGTATTACTGATTTCGATTTCACATACTTAAACGGCCCCGCCAAAAAGAACACCTCGAATTATAGTTACGATAAAACCGCGCAATTGATCAACGCCAGTTATAATTTTATAGGTAATAAATTGTACAATTTTGATCTAAACGGCAACCGTAAAACGGCTGAAATTCAAGGGCAAAAACAAAATTACAAAACTGGAGAATATAATCGTTTGTTGTCAGATGCGAATTATCGTTACGAA
>JAISLW010000496.1 GCA_031277105.1 Planctomycetaceae bacterium
GAACCCAAACCAACCAATCGCTACCTTTGGGGAACAAAACAAGACGAATTGATCTGCAATAACAATAATTGGACATTAAACGACCATCTAAACACAATCCGCGACATTGTAAAATCCGACGGCAATGTTGAATCCCACCTAGAATACAACGCCTTCGGAAAATTAATCTCGGAAACAAAAAATGACTTGCCATTATTCGCCTACACTGGAAAACTAACAGATAAAAGTAGTGATCTACAATGGAATATTAACCGCTGGTACGACTCAAATGCTGGACGATGGATGAGCGAGGATCCTATTGGATTAAATGCAGACGATAATAATTTGTCCAGATATGTGAACAATAATACTATGACAAATTATGATTTATTTGGATTAGCGGTACATAATTTTTTTCTTGCCGGCACTATACGATCTACTACATACACAAAAGAAATCAAAGTCGGAAACCATCCGGTAACTATTAGTGTGTCGTTGGAAAAAAATGTAGTTATTCATAATGGTACACATGGTCAACTTGATCACGAAATCGGTTATACGAGTCAAAGTTTTTATAGTGCTTGTAATTTGTCTGCATGCGTACCAAAATATTGGTGGAATAAAAGAGCAGGATTTAAATTTTCACCAAGAATTAATATTGTCGTAATCGTAGTCAAACTTATACGTCCATTACCTTCGAATGGGAATAATAAAGAAATATGGTTACACCATCTCGCCGATCATAATTCCAATAAGGCAGGCACGGATATTGTTTCACTGGCACAATTTGAAAGCAAAATTATAAATCACGAAAATCATCACTACCAACCATTCGTTAAGGCTGTTGAACTAATGAAAGATGTTGTTAATTCACATGAAGAGACAAAGTTCGACACCAAAGAAGAAGCAGACAAAGATTGTGCTGATAATGTAATACCTAAATTGGGAAAAATATGGCAAGCTGCGTTGCTACATTCTGCAAAATATGATACTGAACCAACATGGAAAGCCAATTCATACACATCTACAATATATAATCCTTTTACCTACCCGTAACTATTCAGTAGCCAATATTATTTTTTGTAACGATAATATAATTTTTGATCCATCGCAATTAGCATTAGTGTATGGTAACGTCATACGCTAATACTGGACGTTCAGATGAGGCTAAAATAAACGCACTATTGTTGATTCAAAAAATAAATGTGAAACAAAATAGTTACCTTATTCATAACATGAGTATAATATATTATGTCATTATTCGATATGCTATACTACTTTGCAAAATCAATAATATTAAAATATATCATACTATATTAAAATTTTTTTGTTTCAATTTTATCGAGATAATTTTTATGACAAAGTTTTCAAATTTTTATGTTTCAAAAAGTAATATAATAATTGTCATACTACTTTTTGCGTTGTTGTTTCTTACAATAAAATTGATATTAAATAACAATAAAATTGACCAATTAGAAAGTACATATATTGCTCAATCTAAATTAATTACACAGACGAACAAAACATTAATATATCTCTATGCTGATAATATCCAAAAATGTAACAACGAACTCGTAATGAATGACGTCGTATTACAAATGTCTCCTATATTTAACTTGTTCATCCCTAACAATAAAAAAACGCCATACACAGATATAGGCGAACATTTCGAATATACAAAAGGATATCTAAATATTTGGAGTAAACACCTAACTTATCAGGAAGCCAATGAAAAAGTCGTCAATTTGTTGCATGGTAAGATAGTTATTGGGTTATCAGACGGACGAGGTTATAGCGGTAATAGTATAGAATTTAATTCTGAATATAACGATATGTTTCGTTTGCACGGTAATCATACGACGTTTTACTGCAAAGGATATAGCGACGGTATGAAAGAGACAATGGAATTATTCCAAAATATTGATAAAGAAATTTTATTAGTCAGAAAACAATATGCGGCTGATGATCATTTACGAGCGGAAGAATTCAGAGCGGTCAACGAATCTGATGTTAAAGATAGAATGTCAAAAATTACGTCATTGCAGGCGTTCAGTCTTATTCAAAAAATTATAAACTGTATTGCGCCAAATGAAGACAACAAAAAATAATAACATATTTTAAAATATAAAGAGTCTAACAATATCAGATGAAAGATTTTTTAACGCCCAATTATATTAATGAAATTATGACAAAATTTTATCTTGTCAAAATTATAATAATTGTATTTTTGCTTTTATTAGTTTTGTTTCTTACAGCAAGATTGATTTTAAGCAACAATAAAATTGATCAATTAGAAAATAACAATTTGATTTTATCGATGCGCGCATCGCAAATAAATTTAGATTTACAACGTCAATATACTAATAGAGTCAAAAAAAACAATGATGATTTTGTAATGAGTAAAATAGCAATACAACTGTATCCTATATTCTATATGTTTTTGCTTGAAGATAACGCACTACAATATAACGATCCGAAATCGCGTTACGAATACATAAGAGGCTACATCGACGCTTGGAGTAAATATCTGACTTTTAAAGACGCCAATGAAATAATAACGGATTTATTAGCAGGTAAGTTAGTTATTAATTTTTCTGATGGAGATATATTTGATGAGTTTATCGCAAATAGTAAACATAATCCACATAGATTGTCAACAACTTTTTATAACGCCGGTTACTCAGACGGTCTGAAACATGCAATAGAATTGTATAGAAATATTCGTGAGGATATATTGGTTGCAAAACTAAAATATCCGAATTGGGAGAATTGGCAGATAGATGAATTTGGAGTAGCCGACAAATTTACCATAAAAGATAGAATATCTCAAATCCCGTCAATACAAGCGCTTATTATCCTCCAAAAAATAATAAACAACAGCACGTTATCAGAAATCCCAAAAACTAATAATAACTATGATCACAGATAAAGAAATTTATTTTGATCAAGACGGTCAAATGAAATCCTTGACCGATCCGGTCAATAACAGAACGTCTTGGACTTATAATTTGCTTGGTAGAGTTTCAAGAGAGACGATAACGCTTGACAAAAAATTGCGGACAAGGTTTTTCTATTACGACGCCAACGGAAATATCACAACCAAACTCGACCGAAACAATCGATTAACAACATGGACGTATGATAAACTTAATCGTCCAACGTCTGAAAATTGGTACGAAACGTGGGCTTCATTCTACACCAATAAACCGCCGATCAAAAAATTCCAAACCGTCTATAACAACAAAGGCAAAATCGCCTCAACAGAAGACAACGACAATAAATTTACATTCGATTACGGAATCTTTGGAAATGAATTGAAACAGACGCAAAATTTTACTGGTTATGAAAAGCCTTTTCCTTTCACATTTTATTTTAAGCACGATATAAACGACTTAAAAATTGAAAAGAAATTGACTTCGGATAAACAAGTATTTTGTAGCAATAATTATAGTTTCGATGAATTGAATCGTATCAACGGTATCGTTCAAACGAATCGTAATGATGAAATAAAATCGTTGATTATTCGTTACGATAATTTTGGACAAATTACTAGACAATTTCTTTCAGATGAGGACAAACCAGTAATTGAAACAAAAAATAGATTTGACAATGCCGGCAGATTGACCAATATTTCACACACGGGCAACGGCAAAATTTATGCCGACTATAATCTAAAATGGGATGATGGAAACCGCATCACGGATTTTGATTTCACATATTTAAATGATCCTAAAAAGAATAACACCTCGAATTATCGTTACGATAAAACATCACAGTTGATCAATGCAAGTTATAATTTTATAGGTAATGAATTGTACAATTTTGATCTAAACGGCAACCGTAAAACGGCTGAAATTCAAGGGCAAAAACAAAATTACAAAACTGGAGAATATAATCGTTTGTTGTCAGATGCGAATTATCGTTACGAA
>JAISLW010000508.1 GCA_031277105.1 Planctomycetaceae bacterium
CGCCTGCGATCCGGTATTTTTTGTAACAATAAATATTTGTCCGATCTGTCCCGTTAGGGACAACATGTTGGTAGAAAAAAATGATACAAATTTTTAGCGTCCCGTTAAGGACGCAATAAGGGTTAAGGTTGTATTTACATGTTGTCCCTTGTATGTTTATATTATATTGTTTTTATGTTTTGTTTTTTTTGTGTGATTTTTTTCATTTTTGGCGCTTAAGCGCCAAAAATGAAAAAAATCGGGTATTATTATACCTTGTAACAAAACATGGAGTGGGACTGCGATTGCCCCTCGTTCTTTCAGAACGTCCGTAGCAAGCAGCCCACTCCATCCGATTAAAAACTCGGACAGTTGCAGGAGGTAAGTATAAAACACTTAACCTCGAATAGCAAGGATGAGATTTTTTCTCATCTATGGAGTATAAATCAGAAAAAAAACTAAACATTTTGAACCCAATGACCCTAAACACGTTATCAAATTTATCAGTAGTTGGTATTGATGTTTCCAAAGAAACGCTTGATGTTTATCACCTTCCCTCAAAAGAATATTTAAAAGTGAAAAACAACAAAGACGGCTTTAAGGAACTCTTGCCGTGGTTAAAGAAGCATGAGCCAGACTTGGTTTTGTGTGAAAATACCGGCGGTTACGAGCGTAAAGTAATAGTCGCTTTGACAAACGCTTCTATTCCAGTATGTGTGGCAAACCCAACACATATCAGGTATTACGCAAAAAGCAAAGGCGTCTTTTGTAAGACTGACAAAACAGACGCAAAAATAATTGCCGGTTTTGCATTGGAAAGACAACCATTGCCCACACGACAACCAAACGAAAACGAAATGGCTTTGAAAGAGTATGTCGCCCTAAGACGACAACTAATAAAAGAACGTACCGCGTTAAAAAATCAGTACGAACACGCAGCCCAAAAGGAAACAAGAAAAATAACAAAAGAACTCATCAACTTAATCACTAAAAGAATTAAGAAAATTGAGACAACTATAGAAAAACTCATTCAGGAAAATTCTGAATGGAGTAAAAGAAAAAAAATCTTGCAATCCATACCGGGAATCGGCGTTGATACCGTGCGAACTTTACAAGCGGATATGCCAGAGTTAGGCGAAGGAAGCGCCGAAAAAATCAGCGCTCTGGCAGGACTAGCGCCGCAAAACAAAGAAAGCGGAAAATGGAAAGGGAAAGCACACATTTACGGCGGAAGAAACACGGTAAGAGCGGCGATCCACAACGCCGCAATGGCTGCTATTTACTTTACAAAAGATGATAACGTATTCAAACAAATGTATTATCATTTGACAGAAAATTTAAATAAAGCTCATAACGTCGCCGTTGTTGCGGTCGCTCATAAAATGTTAAAAATCGCTCACACATTAGTAAAAAACGGCGTCGAATGGGAAAATAAACTCGAAAAAAAATCCACGTCAAAGCAATAATTCATCAAAATTTTTAAGGACAAAAACAAAATATAATAACATACCGCAACAAGACGGATACGTAAAAGGTACGTAAATATAGCAAAAAAAATAACAAAAAATAAAAAACAAAAATTTCATAAAAAATTCAATACCCCCCCCCTTGAAAAAAACACAGTTGCTAACGGGACAAATATATTTTTGACGTTGCTTTTCTACCAACATGTTGTCCCTAACGGGACAGAAATGAATTTTTAAAGACGCGCCCAGATGTTAAACCTCGCTCATCGGCGGTTGAGTACAACCGCTTGCAGGCGGGACGCCCGCGATCCTGGAATGCAGGCGTTTCGCCTGAGAATCTGAAGGAACACAGACGAAATGCCAGCGATCCTGAATTACAGGCGTTTCCCCGCGAGCCTGGAAATGCTGGCAAGACGTCTGCGATTCTTCTCTCTTGTCCCTCAAAAATTGCCAATACGTAATTGCTAAAAATTTTCGTGGACAATTACAAACCAGATTATTCAGATTATTATAGAATTTTTGTTTTTTAATTTTCGGCATTTGCCGATTGCCATGAGATGCGGAATTTTTGTTTTTGGTTATTTTGGTTATTGTTTTTTGCGTTATTTTCTTCTTGTGTTTCGTTTTCATCATTGCCAGACGCTGCAATCATTTCATGTATAGCATGTCCCGCTTCAACTCGTTCAATATTTTGTCCGTCGTTTTTGTTACGATTATTCGATTTTGCGTAATAATTTAATCCTACGCTTGCCAAAACTTCGCTAAAATGTTCCGGTTGTTCTGCCGCTTGCAAAAATAATCTTGCTTCGTTATTTTCCGGCGTTATTCGAGTCCATTCTTCAATTACGCTTACTGCGTCAATATGCCTCCCCGCCGCAACCAGCACTAACGAAAACCATCTTAAACATATTTGATCGCGACAACCTCCCACATACGCCCGCTCTAAAGTAAATAACGCTTCGTCCCATCTTCCCGCCGAACCATGACAAGCGCCCGTAATCGCATCACGTATTAGATCAAGTTGCTCGCCGCCAAAAAGCGTCGCCGCTAACTCCCGCGCCTTCGTCTCCTTCAACTCCGCAACATAAAGATTCAATAAATGCCGCACATACTCCGCCACATCAATTACATTGCCAAGATTAGCCTCCAAAATCGCAATCGCCTCGTCGTTTTCACCGCGTAAATGTTTGACAAACGCCATACAAACAACCAATATCTCAATTACCCGCAAACGATGCCACACGTCAAGCGAAATCCGACCATGATTGATCGCAGTATCATAAGTCCGCAACGCCAAATCAAAACGCTTCTGCTTCTGTAAATGTTGCCCCATAAATAAAAGCAATTGCATGTCAACAGGAAATAAATCAAGCGCATTTACCAACATCCGCGTCATCGGATTATCCGCTATCGGCGAAAATAAAGCCGTCTCCCAAAATAAATAATACGCCTCCAACTTCAAAAGAGGTATAGGCGTCTCCTCTATCAACTTGACTAAGTCGCGCCGTACCTCGACAAACTCGCCAAGATCAAATTTCGCTTCGGCGCTATAAATCAACTTCTCATTTTCAATAACCTCGCCTTGCGCCGCCAGCCGCTCTAACAATTTTAATTTACGTTGCCCCCGCCGAATCAAAAAATCCGAATCGCCATACTTCGTCTGACAAATTATCCGCCCAGGCGCGGCGCTAATTTTTATCATTAACTTCAACGCCATCGGAATTATCGATTCACGAACTCGACCCGTAAAACGTAACCCCTTACGCAACGGCATTAGACGCGGCGAAATCGTCTCCTCGTCAAGATCATGACGCGAACGATCAAATTTAGCATAACGCTGCAACGCTAAAACGTAAATATTGTTACGATCCGCTTCCTCCGCTATAAATTGATTAAATTGTATCGCCGTACTCTCAAGAAACTCATCGCCGCCATCCAACCACAATAACCAATCAGCGCCGCCGCCCAACTCAACATAATCAATTAACCTGTTCTTCGCCGCCGAATAATCATCCAAACCCACAACCGATACCAATTGACCGCTCAAACCCGCCGAATCAATATACTCGCGCATTTCGTCCGTCAAATCAATACCAAGCAAAAATATCTGATCGGTTATAAGCTTTGCCGTATTTATAGTCAGGTCAAGTTGGTCGGATTCTGCATCAATGACAATAGCGACGGCAATTCGGGAATCGTTAAAATTTGGCATGAAAACCTCGTTAATTAAAAAAACATTCTGGATAGTTGTAAACTGTTCGCACTTGAGTTTGCGTTTACCGCCGCCCGTCTAGATTTCGGACGGCAAACTTTGACGCTTTTATATTGATGAATTTCAAGCAAATACAATCAATAATATATCGCTAAAATTCAAATACGATCCATATAAACTATCACGTTTACTTTTTGGCAACTTCTAAAAACCACAAATTTATTTTTATTAACCACCGAGAACACAGAGAACACAGAGGAAAATTTTAATTGCAATCAAAATGTTATTGAATATTATAATTGACGTTGTATATAAAATAATTTTTGAAAATTTTCTTCTCTGTGAACTCTGTGATCTCGGCGCTTAAATAAAAAACTGGTTTTTAGAAGTTCCCTTTTGTTTGGCTGCGGACGTAATACTGTACGAAGAGATCGGCATTTGACAATATAAAAGTTTAATAGATTTTTAAAACTATTCGTAATTGAATTTACGGTACATTTTTTTGTGTTCTTTGTCTTTTTGCTTCGTAGAGTAATATTGCGGCGGCGGCTGAAACATTTAGGCTGTCGGCAATTCCGCACATTGGAATTGTTATTGACGTAACATTATCGCCGTCCCATTTATCCGTCAATCCTTCCGCTTCGCTTCCTAATACGATTGCAGTCGGCTGGCAGAAATCATATTTTGCGTACAAAAAATCGCCGCCGCATTTTGCAACAGCCATTTTAATATTTCGCCCTAATAACCATTCCTTCGTCCGCATCGCAGTCGTTTCAACAACCGGAATACTAAACAACGTCCCCAAACTTGACCTAATTATATTTGGATTGTATAAGTCGGTCGCATTGTCAACTAAAATAATTCCGCTTACGCCCGCTCCGTCGGCGCTGCGAAAAATAGCGCCAATATTGCCCGGCTTCTCAATACCCTCAAGCACAACAAACAACGGAATATCTACCTTATTATTCACAACGCCAACAACAGATTTATTAGATAAATCCGCATCGAAATTCGTATCTGATTTATTTGGCAAATTTATTTTTTGCGGAAAATTATTATCTAGATCAAACGAACAAACCGGCGTTTCCGCAACCGCTACAATACCGTCGTTGCGATTACCAAATCCGATTTTTTGGATCAATAATTCAGAGATAATATTTATCGTTACGTTATTCTGTCCTGCAAATTTTCGGGCTACATCGACTTTAGATTCCAAAACGAAAAATTCCAAACATTGCACGCCGCTAAAAATTGCCCGCTCAATTTCACGCAACCCGTCAATCAAAAAACGACGCGACGCCCGACGATAACCGCTATCGCGCAATTTAATCGCATCCTTGATTTTAGGATTAGAAAAACTAACAATCGCTCGCTCTATCATTATAAAATTTTAAACTGTTCACACGTGAATTTACGTTTATTTTCGCCTGCCGAGTTATCGGATTATCGGACTACAGGCTTTGACTCTTTAAAATTACTGAATTTTAAGACGAACAGTAGAACTCATTCAATCATTGTGAGCGGTTATGAAATATGGGCGTCTCTAAAAATTAATATTTTTGTAAAAAGGTAGGCGATGTTTCGCCGCTGTGTTTATTTTTTTGTGCCGCAATGGAGTTTATGCTGCCAATAAATTGTAATAATTCATAAAGTCTAAAATATGTTTATTTTAGATGCGTGAAATATCAAAATTTATTGATGTCGTAAACCGTAATACGGCCCAAAATTAAACACTGGGCGAAACGCCGCCTACCTGGACAAATGAATTTTTAAACTGTTCGCACTTGAGTTTTCATTTACATTCGCCTGCCTAGCTTTCGGACGGCAGGCTTTGACGCTTTTAAATCAATGAAATTCAAGTACGATCTGTATAGAGACGCCCATATTTCAAAATTATACAAAAAAATCTTGTAAAACTGTAAAATTTCTATTGACCTTAAAATTTATAATCGCTAAACTCCACAAGTAGCGCCTGAAGGTAACTTCTAAAAACCAGTTTTTTAATTGGGCATCTCTAAAAATTCATTTGTCCAGGTAGGCGGCGTTTCGCCCCGTGTTTAATTTTGGGCCACATTACGGTTTACGTCATCAATAAATTTTAATATTTCGCACGTCTAAAATAAACATATTTTAGGCTTTATGAATTATTAAAATTTATTGGTATCATAAACTCCATTGCGGCCCAAAAAATAAACACAGCGGCGAA
>JAISLW010000046.1 GCA_031277105.1 Planctomycetaceae bacterium
GTTTAATTGGTCAAGTCCTTCCTTACGTTTTTGATCAACAACTGATTTTTTGCTCGCTGTTTTGCAATATTTCAACTCTAAAACCCATTCATATTTTGCCGCCGAATATTTGGGGTTACGTTGCAAAAATATATCAACTCGACCGGAATCAATTTCGCTCTCGCTTATCGGAATATAATTGTCGTCTAAAATTAGATAAGTAAGTAAAATTGCCTTAATATATTTTTCATCAAAATTTTGCAAATCGTAATTTGATATTTTACTAAGTACATTTTTTGAAATATAACTAATAAAATTGTTAATATTCCCGTCAATTGCAATTGATTTTATTGACTTCTCCAATAAAGACGTATCAATACGGACAAGTTTAGAATTTTCCGCAATCAAAAACCGAACCTGTTCCCAATAAATTCGTTGAATCGAATAATTAGGAATTGTTAATTGAGTTTGACCGTCACAAAGTCCATTGATCGTCAACAAACCCATGTAAAACAACAACGAAACAAAATAATCATCATCAACCAAATTATCTATCGAAAATTTTTCTAACAATCGCGAAACTATACCGCCGTCTTTGATTATTTGAAGTAAAATATTACGATTCTTTTCGTTTTGACAAAGACGACGCAAACGCTTAGAATCTATACTCAAATTAGGATCAATAAGATATTTTGGGCTCTTTCCGGTCTTTAATATTTGACTAAAAAAGTAAAATATCATTGACGAATTATAGATTTTGTTTTCTGCTTCCTCGTTGAACAAATAGCCGTTGTAATAACGTTCCATATTGATCTCAATTTTACTCGCATCAATATTGATTTCATTCATAATCGAATTTACTTCGTTGCGGGTAAACCCTAACATTTCGTTGTATTGTAAATCAAGCGTGAGATTGTCCGCAATATTATATCCGCTCGTCAGATCATCAAGCATGACCGGAGAAATTCCTGTTATAAACGTTTGACCGATTATGCCATCGCCGGAAGCAATTTTGAGTTTCTCATAAAAATCACGAACTATGCCGTTAACGTGAATAACATCCCGATAAAAATCATCGCCCAATTCCGAACCCATTGCAATTAAATCATTCGCAAAATGGTCATACTCGTCGATGATCACAAATATCTTTAGACCGGCAGATTCGGCAATCCCCAAAACCAGATCAAAACTTTCAAAAGCAGAATATTCATGGTTTATAATTTTTGACAAAATCTGTTCCGTATTGGGAAATATATTTTTATGGTTGTCAAGAAAACGCCTTACTGCATTTCGTATATTTTCAAGAAAAGAGTTCTTGAAAGCGTCAATACTTGATGTATTGATTCCAGAAAAATTGAATCCCATCACGGCGTAACTATTTTTTAGCGGCGTCGGATTTTTACCAATGTAAAGATTGCCGAATAATTGTTCAAATTCATCGGCATAATTAACGTCATAGTAATACGACAACATCGAAATAAAAAGACTCTTTCCAAAACGGCGTGGACGAATAAATATCTTGCTATTGTTGCTTTCGTTCTCTAGTAATTCAATAAAACGCGTCTTGTCAACATAAACATAATTTTTCTCCGTGCGAACACTTTTAAAATTAGCGTTGCCGTAAGGCAGTTGTTTAGGCAATTTTATTTTCATAAAATGTGTTTTCGTTTTGGGAAGGTTAATTAAATTTTGCGAAATTTAATTTTGGAAAATTTATTCCAATGTCGGCTGAACATTTTGTCCGTTTCGTTGTGCTTCTAGCGTTTTTAGTTCGAATGCGCCGTAAAAGTCGGCGTTGTTATCTAGCCAGAGTGCGATATTTCGGTATTCTTCCGGAGTCAAGGAAACGTTGTAATGTCCTTTTTTTAATAGTTTCCAGAGCGGCGAAGCGTTTGCGCCGAATTGTCCTGGAAAAGTTCGCGATATTGTGAACGAGTTCCAAGCGTCGCCTCTGGACGGTAATGGATCCATTAATTCCGGCGATGCTTTTTGATATTTTCCTTTGTAAACGAAAACGTATGGGCGTAATTTAATGTATGATTCAAAGAAGTGCGTGGTCAGATTTGAAACGGGTTTACCGCGTCCTAATCGAAATGTTTTACCTGCGTCTGCTTCTTTTTCGTGGCAAGAGACGCAATGTTTATCTAAAATCGGTTGAACGAGCGTTGGATAATTGAACGGATTTGAGCCGGTCATTTCTGGTGTAATTGTTGCGACGGGTTTACGGAAGGCGGTTGGGTAAACGGTTGGTTTGGCGGTGCTGCGTTGTCGTCCTTCGTGGCAACCGAGACAAGTTAGCGTCTCGCCTGGTTTGACGTAAGTAGCGCTACGCATTGTTTGAACCGCGACGCCGTTTTCGTCTAATACTTGAAAATACACGGGAATATTTACCGGTAACTCAAATCGAACACTGCCGTCAGACTCAACCGGAACCGTTCCTAAAACTTTTCGCGCGCTCGTTTCATTTCCGTAACCTATCCATGGCACGTTTGCATTCGGCGTTGTTTTCGGCAAAATTTGAACTACTCGCAACTCTTTAATTTTTGTTCCGGCAGGAAATGGACGATTTGTTTCGTGAACATTGATCACGCCGACAACTCCGGTAGTAGGAAGTTTTTCTTCCGTAACAGAATTTTTTGCATCGGGCGGCAAACCGACCAATGTTTTATGCGGAATAATTGGCGGTATCGCTCGCGGTTTCAGGGCAATCGGCGATTGACACGAAATTGCAGGATCGCGATAAAGTAAAATTTTGTTGCCAAAAGAATCCAGCAGATAAATTCCGTAATTATTATCGTGTCCTTTATTCATACCGCTAAACGAATCGTAAACAACGAGATAAAAATCTTCGTTGATTGGAAACGGTTGACCGTAATTAGCGGCGTCGGGGCTGTGTGTGCGATTTTCGACTTCTGGAAATGGTTGTTCGGGCGTAATGCGGCGTAATGGCGCCATTGGGTCGCCGTCTTCTTCGTCGTCGGGAACGTTAGGGTCAAGTAAAATAATAGAGCCGAAATATTGCGTGTGATGTCCTTGTGCGGTTCCGATTAGTTTATGCGAATTAGGAATTTGTCGAAATGACGTTTCAAAGTGTGGACGGCTGCGTTCATCTTCCGAATAATTTCCTTGAATTGCGCGGGGGTCGCGTCCGTCTGGATATGTTATCCAAGGATGATGCGCCTGATTGAAACCGCGATCAACATAATCCCAACGCGTATAAATTATCATTCCGTTTTGGTCAACCATTGGCGCCCATTCATTTGTTTCGTGCGGGCTGAGCGTAACAATATCGTTGCCGTCGGGAAGCATTGAATGAAGCGTGTAACTTGGACAAGGTCGCGCATGGCAACGTCCGAAGCCGCCGCGACGTTCCGAAATAAACGCAATTCGCCCATTCGGTAAATAACACGGATCAATATCGTTCCAATGCCCGTCGGTTAATTGGACAAGATTGGAACCGTCGGTATTGACTTCAAAAAGATGATAGCAATTATTTTCCGTCCAGACGTAAGAATGACGCGGCTCTGACGTATCGGCGGCGGCAAAAAGAATTTTCGTAGCGTCGAATGAAAGCGCCGGAGCGAGGTAGCCCCATGTTGTGTCGAGTTTTTTTCCTTTTAGTCGTTTTTCATTTTGAACGGCGCTATTTTCGAGTAAATTTTTCACTTTACGTTTTGCCGGTTCAAAGGCATTTTCTAAAACAAAAAGACCGCCGCCGGAAACGGCATGAAAACCAAAAAACTGATCGACCATGTGATTACCTTGTTTTTCGGGTTCGGGATTATAGTGTCGTTTTATAAATAAAATATCTGAAAAGTCCAGAAGCGGATTTTGTAATGCAATTTTTTCACGCAGAGCGACAATTTCGGCAAACAGTTTTATTGAATTTTCTTCTGTAAGATTTGGTTTGTTGTGAGATGTTTCTAGTTGTTCTAATTTTTTTGTTTCGTTTTCGAGAGTTGGCGTATTGGGCAATTTTTTTAGGTATTCGAGTAATGCTTTAGTTCGGCGTAAAACGACATCGACTGGATTTTTGTCGTTTGGCAAAAAGGTTGCTTCGGGGCGTAGGGCTTGAGCGGAGCGTTTGGGATTGATTCCTTTTTTCAGTTCTTTTTGTAGCGTAAAATATTCGCGGGCGATTTCGTCGGTTGGGTCAATGATATTTCCGTTGCCGTCGAGAATTTGGGCGGTTGGTTTTAATGTATGAATTTTTGCCAAACTGTTTTTATGTTCGTATTCAATTTTAGCGTCAGCCCAATTGGTGTGATCGAATGCGTAACCTTCGGGACCTGTAACGACGGCGAGTCGAATTTGGCGGTTATTTGTTTGAAATGGGATTTCGCAATATTTTGCAGGTTGTCCGCCGGACATGAAGCCGCTGCGCCAAATTTGTTTATTATCGAGGTAAACTAAAAATTCCGCATGACCTTTTGTGCCGACTTCATCATCGATGCCGACCATTGCGGTGAATTTACCTTTGGATTGGGGCAAGGCGACAATGATTTCGCCTGGCGCGTGAGTTCCGACGCCGCGTTGAAATTTTTGACCGCCGATTAAGAGCGGGTTATTATCGACTGATTTATTCGGATTAGTTTTTTGCCAACCGCAAGTTGTTTGCGACAAATCGAGTTGATCAAGAAACGTCTCATCGGCGAAACTAAAAGAGAAAAAACCAAACGAGGTCAAAACAACCGCTAAAAAATATACAATACGTTTCATAACGTGATTTCCTTTAATAAACAAAAGTTTAAGAATATTGTAACAAGGATATCTCATCAAAAATTCATCTAATGCCGGCGAAGATCCGTCATGCATAAACAAATGATTTTTTAGATATATCCGACAGCATATCTAGTAAATATCGTGATTGAAATTCTGTGATGTAAAATACAAGATGTAAAATACGATTCGTATAGAACATCTTTTTCGATTTAAAATTTTGGTAACTTTTCACGAAAATTTAAGCGACAAGTTTTAGGGGATAGTTTTCTAAAATTAGATGATTTAGAGAAAAAGTTTTTTGTTGTAAAAAAATTGTCTCACTTGTTCCTCAAAAATTGTCAAAACGTAATTCAATAAATAAATTTCCGTGAACTGTTACAAATTTTGTAACACGAATGCGGTTAGTATAAGCCAATCCGCAAAATTACACAAGAGCAGTCCGCTAAGTTTTTCATAAGGGCGTCTCTAAAAATTCAATTTTTTGTCAAAAAGGTAGGCGGCTAAAAAAATTAAACACCGTGCCGAAACGCCGCATTAGATATGAAATAATTATTAAACTTTAATAATTCTTAACGTCTAAAATAAATATATTTTAGGCATTGTGAAATATTAACATTTATTAGCGTCTTA
>JAISLW010000052.1 GCA_031277105.1 Planctomycetaceae bacterium
AATGTCCGACTCTCAACGTATCTTCCGCCTGCAACTTAAATCTATCCTTAAAATCGAAAAATTCTAATTCCGTAGCCGCAACAGCCGCCGTATGCCAATCTTTACGCTCCTGCGCAATTACAATTTTAGCATCAACATTAGCGTCAACATTTGCGTCGATATTATTGGCAGAGTTATTATTGGTTTGTAGATTATTATTTTTGTTTAAGTTTGGCATTGTTTTTTGGGCAAGTTAGTTTGAGAATTTTGTGCAAAAAAAATATATCTTGCTTTTCAAAAAGACAAGTAACTAAATGACGGGCGGATGTGAAATAGGAAATTGGAAAATATTTTAATCTGTTAACGTTTTACTTTGCGTTTACCGCCGCCTGCCTACTTTCGGACGTCAGGCTTTTACGTTTTTAAATCGTTGAATTTCAAGTAGCAGTACATACGTTACGAATTAATTAAAATTTATCAGCGACATAAACTCTAATGCGGCGTTTCGACACAGTGTTTAATTTTTTTAGCCGCCTACCTAGACAAATGAATTTTAGAGATACCCAGATAGAATAGCCAAACGTAAAAAAATATCATCCGGTACTTTGTTCGATTTGCCAGTATTCTAGTTCTACCGGCGTACTTCTGCCAAATAAATTTACTATTACCGTTACTCTGCCGCTTGCATAATCGATTGCATCTACAATACCATTCAAACTCTCAAAACTTCCTTCCTTTATTTTGATTTGATCGCCGACGCTATATCCTACTTTTAGTTTTGGCGATTCGTCTGGGTCTTCTTTTTCGGCTGCTAACATTCTTTGGACTTCATGCGGCAACATCGGCGTAGGCTTACCGATAGCGCCGGTAAAATCACCGATGCCAGGCGTTTCCCTAACAAGAAACCAAGTATCATCGTTGATTTCCATGTTAATCATAATATAACCTGGATACAATTTGCGGCGTACTACGCGTTTTTTCTCATTGCGTATCTCCGTAATTTTCTCCATCGGAACCAAAATATCGCCGAAATATTCCTCTAATCCCGCAATTTTTGCGCGACGCTCTAAATGTTTTTTAATCGTATCTTCGCGATTTACTTGAACCTTCAAAATATACCAATCTTTGCCTTTAGGGAGTTCCGGTTCTTTTGCGACAAATTTTACGGTTTCTTCTTTAACTTTGGTATTAGTTTTCTTTTTTTTCTGTTCTTTTGTAGTTTTTTCTTTTTCGGTTGTTGTTTTTTTTGTTCTTTTACCTTTTGCGGGTTTAGTTTCTACGTTGGTTGTATCAGATTTTATAGGCGAATTTAAATTGTCGTTCAAATTATCATCGGCAATTTCCGCAACCGTTTCAACAGAATTTTCTGACTTTGCGCCGTCTGACTCATCCGCAACTATATCAACATTAGCCGGATTATCAGTCGATTTCTCACGTCTTGCGTCAACAGATTCCTCAACCGCAACATCAGCAGATTCCGCCAATGTTTCAACTTGATTAACATCGTTATTTTCCAATTCCGTCCCTAACATCAATTAAACTCCTTGCAATAACAAACGCTTTAGAATTAGGAGTTAGATTAGTAATTAGTAATTGAAACGCCATTACGTAACATTTTACTAAACTAGCCCCCGCTAAACTATTACAACTAAACCTACGGTATGACTCTAATGAATTTAAATATTGTCATCCATGCTAAATCAAAAATGAAAATCATACCCGCTAAAATTAAGAACAACGTCAACACGACAACAGTCGATGAATACAATTCAGGCCAACTTGGCCACGAAACTTTTGCCATCTCGCCTTCTACTGAAACGAGGAAGTTTGCGAAAGTGTGCCAGTTTACCAATCTAAATGCAAACCATGCGCCGAATAACGTTAAGGCAATCGCAATTATTCCCGCAATTTTTTGATCGCCAGTATTGATTAAAGGCAGCGCCGGCGACGTAACAAAAAAACGATAAGCGCCACTCGCAAAAATTATAAAAATACCCAACGCCGTCAAACGACGCGCATACACGCCTTGATTGGGTTTATAACGTCTAAAACGAAAAAATTCTTTAATCAAGTCAATCATGTTATTTTATTTATTTGTAAAATTAAATTTTAATTTAATTGCCCAATACAATTTTAAACTGCAATCGCTCAAATTTTCTGTTAAATCGCCCGTTTGACGGAAAACAGAATTTTACGCTTTTATATTGCTATCGCTGAAATTCAATATATTGATATGCTAAATTCAATTACAAACCGGTATATTTTTGTATATTGATCGTACTTGAAATTCATTGTTGATGTAAAAGCGTCAAAGTCTATTGTGCGATAAGTTGGCAGGCGAGGGTAAATGCAAATTCAAGTGTGAGCGGTCTAAAATTCTGTTTCTTGTATTATTGTCAAACAACAGAATATTCCGCTAACTCAAATCGACAGGGGAGGAGGGAATCGAACCCCCGCCAGCGGTTTTGGAGACCGCAGTTCTGCCATTAAACTACTCCCCTGAAAAATTAACATTTTTTAAACTGTTCGCATTTGAGTTTGCGTTTACCGCAATCTGCCTAGATTTCGGACGGCGGGCTTTGGCGTTTTTACTTCGATGCATTTCAAATACGATACATATATAATTTAACACAACATTTTAAAGTTAAACGTAATCAGTGAAGTTTTGCGGATTACGGAACAATAGGGGACAAATTGAACAATTTACAATTTTAATCTATTCACAATTTAAATTTCGATTATCGCCGCCCGTTTATTGGAATGCGGGTTTTGACTTTTTTGTATTGACGAAAATTAAATACGAGCAGTTAAGTTAAACGTAACTTAAATCAAAAATTGTAAATTGTTGTTAAATTTGTACCATTTGTCCCGTGATCGCTATTGCTCCTTTACTTAATCCTTAACCTGAAATAGTTGTCCGTTATATCAAACGTTATTTTAAAACTTTTGTAACAACGCCTGATCCTACGGTGCGTCCGCCTTCGCGAATTGCAAATCTTACGTTTTCGGACATTGCAATCGGCGAAATCAATTCAACTTTCAGTTTAACGTTATCGCCTGGCATACACATTTCTGCGTCTCCGAGCAAGGTCAAAGCGCCGGTAACGTCTGTTGTTCTGAAGTAGAATTGTGGACGGTAACCGGAGAAGAACGGCGTTGAGCGTCCGCCTTCGTCTTTTGACAAGACGTAAACTTCGGCTTCAAATTCGGTGTGCGGCGTGATTGTTCCGGGTTTAGCGATTACTTGACCTCTTTGGATATCGTCGCGTTTTATTCCGCGTAATAGTAATCCTACGTTATCGCCGGCTTGTCCTTGTTCGAGTTCTTTTTTGAACATTTCAACGCCTGTAACGACGGTTTTTTGTTTTTCGCTGCTGAAGCCGATGATTTCAACTTCTTCGCTAACTTTAATTATACCGCGTTCAATTCTACCTGTTGCAACAGTGCCGCGACCTTCGATAGAGAACACGTCTTCGATTGCCATTAAGAACGGTTTATCTTGTTCGCGTACTGGTTCGGGGATATTGTTATCGAGCGCTTCCATCAATTCGGAGATACATTTCGATTTTTCCGGATCCGCTGGATTTTGTTGAGCGTGGATTGCAGAGCCGCGAATAATCGGGACTTCGTCGCCGGGGAAATCATATTTACTGAGTAACTCGCGTATCTCAAGTTCAACGAGTTCCAACAACTCCGGATCGTCAAGTAAATCGACTTTGTTGAGGAATACGACTAGATTGGGGACGTTTACCTGGCGTGCGAGCAGAACGTGTTCGCGCGTTTGGGGCATCGGACCATCGGCGGCGGAGACGACAAGAATAGCGCCGTCCATCTGAGCGGCGCCAGTAATCATATTCTTGATAAAGTCTGCGTGACCTGGACAGTCAATGTGTGCGTAATGTCTTTTATCCGTTTCGTATTCAACGTGAGCGACAGCGATTGTTACTGTCTTTGTGGCGTCGCGTACTGTGCCGCCTTTAGCGATATCGGCGTAACTTTTGACTTTTGCCAATCCTTTTGCCGCTTGGACAGCGAGAATTGCGCTGGTCAATGTTGTTTTGCCGTGATCGATGTGACCAATAGTTCCCACGTTCACGTGGGGTTTAGTCCTTTCAAATTTTTCTTTAGCCATTTCAAAATTCTCCTAAAATTCTAAAAGTTATACCCGTCTCCAGCGGGTGGGGAATGCGCTACGCTTTCTGTTTCACGGCAACCCGTCAAGGTCGCACGCAACATAGCGGCGCAACTGTTATGTCAATCCAACGCAGAAAATTATCGTTTAATGCTCGTACTTGAAATTCAGCGATTTAAAAGCGTAAAAGCCTGCCGCCCGATAACTAGGCAGGCGGATGTAAACGCAAACTCAAGTGCTAACAAGTTCAAAAATACCGCGAACCAAATCAATCAAACAAAATCAATCCGCAATTCCGGTAAAATATATCATACAAATCACGCACTTAAAATTTCACCTTCTACCGACATTAAATCCTGCGTCAGGTAAATTAAGCAGGCAAATGTAAAGTTGAAATTAAATTGAAGTACGAGCAATTTAAACAATAATTTGGCGTTACAATTGTACTCGTCTTTACGTCGTCAAATTTATTTTTGTGCGATATTGCCGAAAGTTAAACTATTCCAGTTGAAGGTTCAGTTATGATTTGTATAAATCATTTTTTGTTTAATTACGGCAGTAGTAATTGTGAAAGCTGTTGATGGGAGTTGAACCCATGACCTCGTCCTTACCAAGGAAGCGCTCTACCAACTGAGCTACAACAGCAAATCACATCAAAGCGGGTAAAGGGAATCGAACCCTCGTCTCCAGCTTGGAAGGCTGTGGCTCTACCATTGAGCTACACCCGCTTGTAATAACTCTAGTAAAAAACTAATCCTACTATATATAATATACCCGCCGTTTCCAACTCAATATAACAAACAAAAAATAATTGGGGGATGGAGGATTCGAACCTCCGAAGTCGTTGACAACAGATTTACAGTCTGCCCCCTTTGACCGCTCGGGAAATCCCCCGTAATTATTTGTATTATTTGTTCAATTATTCTGCAATTTAGTTTTGTTTATCGGGCGAGTTATTAGGTAAAGGCGATATGTTGTGTTTTTATTAAATTGCGATTTATCTTGTCAAATTTGGAAATTGGAAATTGAAAATTTACGTATTTCAAAATTCAAAGCTGGCGATGGGACTCGAACCCGCAACCTGCTGATTACAAATCAGCTGCTCTACCGATTGAGCTACGCCAGCAATTTGTAAATCGGGAATTTTGAAATCCGAAACTTTGCAATTGTCGCTACTAATTTTAAACTGTTAATACTTTAATTTGCGTTTAGCAACGCCTGCCTAGCTATCGGACGGCAAACCTTGACGCTTTGGAAACGCTGAATTTCAAGTACAAACTGTATATCCGTCAATCCCTAATTTTAGAGTACGGATAAAAAACATTTTCAAGCGGGAACACACAACAAGCGGATAAATGTAACTCATATTTCAGATAAGACAAGTGGGGGGATTATTTATTACGTATTCGTATTTGAGAATCTGAGAATCAGTGATTTAAAGCGTAAAAGTTTGTCGTCAGATAGTTAGTCATGCGAAGGTAAACGCAAATTAAAGAGAGAACAGTTTAAAAATCTCCATCGCTAGCCGTTGAGTACAACCGCATGCAGGCGGGACGCCTGCGTTACTTCTGACGATGATTTTTTGTAACAAAAATATTTTTTCACTGACTTCATGATTTTGCATGACGGATCGCCGATCCGTCATGCGGTAACTTCTAAAAACCACAAATTTATTTTTATTAAGCACAGAGGCAGGGTGTTAAAAATTGATCAAAATATTTTTTCACTAATTGTAATGTATATTGGTATAATATATTTATAATATTGCTTTTGTAAAATATCAATGTATAAAATGATGTAAAAAAGGCGGCTATTCAGTTGAATTTTTATTTTGAATTTATTTTATACAACCTAATTTTTACCTACTTTTCCTTTACAAAACAACCCCAGTAGCAAAATGAATCCTCCACACAACAACCTCATTACCTCATTAAAAAATTAGGTTAAAATTAGGTTTGGTAAAATTAAATCAATAATGAAATTTTTAGATATACCTTTATTTTTATTTATTCAATTTGCGTACAATTTATAATTTCTTCTTTTTTTTGTTGTAAATATTGTTTAATGTAAAGTTGTTCGTCGTTGTTTAATCCGTAGAGATTATATACGTGTTTGTTGATCAGTTCTAAATTAGCGTTATTTACGTTGTCGCGTAATTTGTTTACTAATTCTGAAAGTTGCCGATTAATTTTTTGCGATGGTATTGGAATAGGAAACAATTCAATGTATTGTTGTCTCATTTGCATACCGCCATTATCTAATATTGCAATGTTGTTAAAAAAATAATATTGAGCAATCTCCGAATTTAATACGCTTTGCAAATAAAATAAATCATTGCCCGTAAAAAAACAAAGACTATCAACTACAAACATATCTTGAGGAACAATAGCGAAACGCGGAAAATTATTGAAATCATTTTTCGATATTCTCATAAGCCTTGCCCAAACGATTTTCTGTTTATTAAAATCCTCCCAATAATTTGCGCCCCATCTCTGTAATGCGTACCATTCATAACGTATTCCTGTTTCTGCTTTATTTCTTGCCGATAATTCTTTTTTATATTGTAATAAATGATTATAAATCGCGGGATATTGTTTTTGAAACGCTAGTTCTGCTTTTTTCGACGGTCCTGATATATCGACGTTATTATGCAAAGGAAAATGCCAGGGAATAAACAGCAACCACAGGTCGGTTAATTCGTAATCGTATTTTTTAATATCTCTTCCTCTCAGCAGTGGTTTAATGATTTCGGCGGATTTTGGGTCTTTTGCGATTAGTTCGTTTTTCTTTTTTCCGTCGATTATAAAGGCGTTATTGCAACCTGTTTTTATTCCGTAATTGATTTTAATATCCCAATCTTTTAGCGGCGTGCCGATGGCGTCGATTTTTGTTTTTATTTGTTGTTCGATCGGCGAAAGGATAATCCAACTATTGGCGGCAGATTTGAATTGGCAAATTGTGGAGTGTTGTTTAATGTGATCGTTCAAATGTTCGGCGTTGAGATTTTTTAGCGAGCATGATTTGGTTTTACCTTTGTTTTTATCTTTTGAGAAAATTAAAATATTTACGTCGACAGTTGCGGACTCGAATATTTTTACGCCGGAGAAATCGATTAGTTGTTTTGGGTTTGTATTTTCGGCGAGGAATTTTCGGGTATTTTCTCCGTAACTTGTTCGCATCCATTTATTGGACGTGATAAAGCAAGCGTGTCCGCCGTTTTTCAACAAGTTGTAAGCCTGTTCATAAAACAAGCAGTAAATATCGCCTGTTCTGGCAAACGTTTTGAATTTACAAGGTTCGTATAAATTTGCCAAAGCGCCGCCGTTATTTTGCAATTGAATATACGGCGGGTTTCCGATTACAATATCAAATCCGTCTTCGATTCCGAACATCCAATGCGGATCAAAGAACGGCGTTGATTTTGTTTGGTCGTAAGGGTTCCATTGCATTAACAATTTTGCGGTTTCGTGCGAGAGGTCGCCGGATTCTTCCATTGCGACGCTTAGCGTTTTTCGCAATGATTTATCATATTTTTGCAATTGTTCTTTTTCATTCATATTGCTTGTGATTAGGTGTTTTTGGCGTGTCTGTAATAATTGCTCAATTGTTGCTTTGACTATTGTAAATTCTAAATTCAATTGCGTATTTTTTTCTTTTTTCAAACTAATCAGCGCATTGGCGCAAACAAATTTTGTTTCAAGGTTTGGCAAGGGTTCGATGCCGTAATTATCTTTTTTCTTATCGGGAATAATTTCTTGAATAAGCGCCAAAAAAAATCGCAACGATGAAATTTGTACAGCCATTGATTGGATGTCAACGCAATAAATTACTTTTTGTAAAATTTCTAACTTTTTATGATAACGTTCTTGTTGCGTAAGTTTTTTATCTGGATCAAGTCGTCTCATAATTTCGTTCATTACGCCGCAAGGAAACGCTCCCGAACCGCAAGCAGGATCGAGTATTTTGCATTGTAGTAAGGCGGAATCTTTTTGTGAATCTTTTTGCAAATTTTTTTGCGAATAATTTTGTAAATATGCGTCTAGCGCTTCGTTTACCATGTAATCGACGATTTCGCGTGGCGTATAAAAGCTTCCTGTAATTTTGCGTCTATTTTCTTTTGAGTCTGCGTCGATGCAGACCAATAAGCTTTCAAAAACTTTACCGATAAATTCAGGATCGACGGTTTGTGTATATTCGGCGTCGTCTAGATCATCGACTGATAATTTGTATTTGTATTGTGATAAGATTTTGATAATTCCGGCGACTTTATAGTTGCCGTCGAGTTCTAGGATGTATCTTGTTGTTGGTTCGCAGAAGAAGTGTTCGTGATTGAGTGGAAAGTCGTCGCCTTCGATTTCGTAAAACAGACCGCCGTTAAGAAATGGGACTTTGTTGAATTGTTCTTTTATGTTGTGGATATTTTGTATGAGTTTTTTGTGTTCGGGTTCGTTTCGATCTTTGGCGGGCGTGTTTAGGCAATTAAAAAACAGATTGCGTAATATTGCGTTGTAATATCGATATTCTTCGCCGGATTTGAGATTTTCGTTAATAAAATTTTCGTCAAATAATTCTTTTGGGACGAGTCCTTTATCTTGTAAGAAGAAACAAAGTAACAAGCGAATGATCAATCTCAAAGTATATTCGGGTTCGGCGATGGAGTATGGATCGTTTCCGATTTTTGCGGTCCAATAAAACCAATTTCGGATTTCGAGATAGAATTGTTTCCCGACTTCTTCGCGTTGTAATTCTTCGTTGTAGATTTGTTTTTTTATAATATTGACGATGGAGATTAGGTCTTCGACGGTGCATTTAATTAGTTCGGTATATTCTCCGGTATCTTGAAATTTTGGGTTATGAAAACCGTGTTCTCTCATATATTTATGGATACGTTTATCGATATTTGAGCGGTCTGTATTTATAGCGTCTTGCCAAACTTTAACGACTTGTGTATTGAGCGTATGACCTTGTTCTTTGATGCGTTTATCAACATCGCCGCGAGTTTCTCCAATTTTGAGATAACCGTCGTTTTTTGATATTTCCGGCGTAATAAATGCGTAAAGTTTCATTTTATGTTTTGTAAAAAAATTATCGAAATTAAATTAAGGGTATCTCTAAAAATTCATTTTTTGCAAAAAGGTAGGCGGTGTTTCGCCGAAACGCCGCAATACGCGTAAAACAATTATTAAATTTTACTACTTCGTAACGTGTAAAATAGACACA
>JAISLW010000071.1 GCA_031277105.1 Planctomycetaceae bacterium
AAACGTAGATCGCCGATGCGTTCATTGAGGTTTTTGTCAATATCGTTTGTCGGGTAATATTGCAACTTGGAGAAGTCAATCATTTTTGCGTATTTTGGGTCAAGATAATTTTCAAAAAAATTGCCCGCAATATCGTCGTCCTTTAATACGGAACGGCAAATCTTATCATGCGATTGAGCCAACGTATGAATCATCTCATCCTGCAATTCAGAGTCAATATTTGAATCTACGCCATCGACAGATTGATCAATAATTTGTCGACGACGCTTTTTTTTCTTTTTAGTAATTTTTGTAATAGACATTTTTTCTAATTTGCGTTAGTAAATAATCTGTCAAATTTGATAGTGAAGTTACGAGTAAATTTTATTTTAATTTGGCATTTCTAAAAATTCATTTGTCCATGTAGTCGGCGTTTCGTCGAAGCGCCGTATTACGTTTTTTGTCGCCAATAAATTTTATTACCTTACATAATGTCGAAAATAAATTATATTTTATACGGTTATGAATTATCAGAATTTAATAATTATTTTATGCGTATTGCGATGTTTCGGCGAAACATCGCCTACCTTTTTTACAAAAATATTAATTTTTATAACGCCCCGATAATGAATTTTTAGAAATACCCAATTATAAGTTTATAGGTTTTCGATTTTTTTGATTTCGTCTCTAATTTTTGTAGCGTGTTCGTAATTTTCTTCGCTTATTGCTACGTCCAGATCGCGTCTTAATTTTATCAATTTAGCGCTATTGTCTGATTTGATATTTAATCCTGTTGGCGATTTTCCGACGTGGTTTGTTGCTCCGTGAATATTTGCGATTAACGGTTCGAGTTGTTTGGAGAAACAATCATAATCATTCGCACAACCTAAACGTCCGCGATTACGAAAATCATAAAAACTTATTCCGCAAACAGGACAAACTTGTTGGTCTATTGCTTGAAGTTCGGCAGCCAGTTTTGCCATTGGCGGATTCTTTTTAACCGGACTATCCGCAAGCGCTGTCGCCAAACCGTCTGATTGCGATAACTCAGAATTTTGCGACGTTTCGTTAAGATACTCCCGCGCATGAATCTCGCAAAAATGATGTTCTTCCGGTTTATTTCCGGTCAATTCAGTAATGTGAAACATTGCCGGTTTATTGCATTTTTGGCATTTCATAATAAATCAAAATTTGTTGAAATTGTACAAATCACTTTTTAAATTGCGACAAGTTAAAAAGTATAATCGTTCACGGTATTTTTTGCAATTTTTTTTGGTAAGAGTTTTTTGTAAGGTTGTCATAATATTTGTTTTCTTGAAAATAATAACAAATATATCAAAAGAATAAAAGACCAATTTTTTAAAGAATCGTTGAATAGTTCTAAAACTAAAAAATTTACGTTACAATACGCATATCGCACTTAAATTTCATTGAGGTATAAAGCTCGTACTTGAATTTCAACGATTTAAAAGCGTCAAAGCCTGCCGTCCGAAATCTAGGCAGGCGAATGTAAACGAAAACTAAAGTGCGAACAGTTTAAAAGCGTTCAAGCCTGCCGTTATGCAGGCGAGGGTAAACGTAAATTAAAGTGTGAGCAGTTTAAATAGATTGCAAATATTATTTTTTATTTTGGAGGTGATTTTTATGTTTGAGGAGTGGTTTCGTCAATTGGTTAGTGGTCGGCGGCGCGGTTTTGCGGCGTTTTTTTTTCGTGCGTTATTATTTTGTTTTTCGGTTGTTTATGGTTTTGTGATTTCTGCGAGGAGTTTTTTGTATAAGGTTGGATTTTTTCGGGTTTATTGTTTTGATGTTCCGGTGATTTCTGTTGGTAATATTACGCTTGGCGGCACGGGCAAGACGCCTTTTGTTGCGTGGCTTTGTGAATATTTTATTAGTTGTGGATTTCGTCCTGCGATAGTTAGCAGGGGATATGGCAGCGGCAAGTCGTCTCATAATATTAACGACGATGCGAATGACGGATCCGGCGGCAAGTTTAGCGTCAACGACGAATATCTTGAGTTGGCGGCTAGGTTGCCAGGCGTGTATCATTTTCAGGGAATTGATCGTGTTGCGGCGGTTAGTGATCTTTTGAAATTTGCCCAATCGTCTGGTGAAAAGATTGATGTTGTGATTTTGGACGACGGAATGCAACATCTGCGTTTGGGGCGTGATTTTGAGATTGTGTTGCTTGATGCGGTTTGTCCGTTTGGGTATGGGTATATTTTTCCGCGTGGTTTATTGCGTGAGTTTATTGGCGGTTTGCGGCGTGCGGATGCGGTTTTGATTTCGCGGGCAAATTTAATTACGCAAAACGAGCGCGACGCTATTAACAAAGTCGCCAAAAAAATTGCGCCGAATGCAATTTATAGTGAAATTATATTTGTGCCGGAGCGGGTTATTTATTACGGTGAAGTTTTTGGGAAATCTGATACCGAAAATGGAACCGAAGTTGAGAACATTGCGAGCGGCAATATTGAGTTAGGGTTGGATTCGATTAAGGGCAAAAATATTTTAGCGTTTTGCGGAATCGGCAATCCTGATGCGTTTAATTCAATGTTGCTTAATTGCGATTTGGGCGGACAAATTTATTTTGAACGTTATCCCGATCACTATGAATACACGGAACGGGACGTATTGGAGATTATCAGCCGCGCAAAAAAATTGGACGTTGATATTGCGATATGCACGATGAAAGATTTTGTCAAGGTAAGTAAAATAATTGCGTCGATAAATCGAAATAAACTTATAGACAAAATAGGCGTAAATATTCCAATAGCGGCAATAAAAATTAACGTAGAATTTCTAAACAAAGAATCGCAAAATAAATTACAAGAAAAAATAAATATCAGTAACCGTTCACGAAAATTTAAACGCCAGATTTTAGGGGATAAGGTGTAGGCGGACAATTTTCGTTACAATAAATCTATTCACTAAAACTCTACGCTTCTAAAATTTCGTGAACGGTTACAAAAGTTTTATGGAGTCTTTATGCCGCTCTTCTTTCGTTGTGTATTCTTTTTATGCAAGTTTTTAGTAGTTCTTTTGCGTCTTCTAGGAAGTTTGTAGCTTTTTCAAAAGTTCTTATGTTGCTGTTGCTTGAAGTTGTTAAGTATTGGCATTCGGCGTATTCATTCCAATTATCTTTGTTATTTATGAGTTTATATTTTGCGGCTTCTTCGATGAGTGATTTTGTTGTTTGTAGGTCTAATTGTTGCGCGTCGAGATCGATTCCGGCAAGGTCGGAAATTTTGTATTGCAACATTTTTTGGCAGATATTGAACGTGAGTTGAAAGTTTTGAACTACGGCTGCTTGAATAATATTTTTGAGCGAGTTATCTAGTTCTTGGTAGTTTAAGGTGCGCGAGTAATTGATCGCCTCTTCGAGTGATTTTATTGCTTTGGTTAATTTGTCTGAATTTCGTATTTGCATTTTATTTTAATATTTGGTTAAATTGTTAAAGGTTATATTAAAATTAGTTTTTTTGAAACGTAATTATACAATAATATCGGCAAAACGATTTTAAAAATTAAATATGATTTGAAATTATAAATAAAGGAAAATCTAAATAATTTATTTTTTATTAACAACGAAAATTGATCGTTGTCGATCTATATTGACATGTTTTTGGGGTCAATTAGAATTTACGCCTTTATGTTAATTTAATTTAACATCATTCAAGATTTCTATAATTTTGATTGCTTACAATTAACAATATGGTATTTCTAAAAAGCACAAATTTATTTTTATTAACCACAGAGAGTACAGAGGAAATTTTTAATTTACGTCAAAACGTTATTTAATATTAAAATGAATTTTTTGATTTAAGATATTTAAAAAATTTCTTCTCTGTGATCTCTGTGTTTTCTGTGGTTAAATAAAAAAACTGTTGTTTAGAAGTTGCCGATACAAATTTTTTGAGGTTAAAATGCAATTTGTCGAAGGTAATACTGTTGGTATTGATTTGGGTACGACTTTTTCAACGCTTGCGCGAGTGAACGACGATGGCGAACCGGTTCCGGTTCCCAATGAAGACGACGATATAGTAACTGCAAGTCTGGTGTTGTTGACGGAGTCGGGACGTGTCGAGGTGGGACCGCATCGGACGCGGGCGGCAATGGAAAAACCTGAAAACGTAATTGAACGCATCAAACGACACATGGGTACGCAAGAATATAAACGTACTTTTGACGGCAAGGAGATTACGCCGGAATTCGTGTCGGCTCTGATACTTAAAAAACTCAAACAAGATTGTGAAAAGCGGATAGGCGCGATTGGCAATGCCGTTATTACGGTTCCTTATTATTTTAACGATGCGCGGCGTAAGGCGACGCAGGATGCGGGACGAATTGCGGGTTTGAATATAATTGATATTATCAACGAGCCTACGGCGGCGACGTTGACTTATGCGTGGCATCGGGGCGAGCTTGGCGTAACGAAAGTTAAGAATTTTAAGCCGCGTCGCGTTTTAGTTTATGATCTTGGCGGCGGCACGTTTGATGCGACGGTGGTCGAGTACACTCCTGTTCATTTTAAGGTTTTGGCGACTGACGGCGACGTTATGCTTGGCGGCGTTGACTGGAATGACAGGATAATGGATTATGTTTGCGAGGAGTTCAAGGAGAAGCATGGGAGCGACCCGCGAGATTCGGAGCAGACGGTTCAAATGATGCGTAATGATTGCGACGTTTCCAAAATTGAGTTATCGCAACATACGGAATCGGTGATAAATATTAGGCACGACGGCAAGACGGCGACCTTTCGGATTTCACGTAAAAAATTTGAGGAGCTTACGATTGATCTTTTGCAGCGGACGATAGACACGATTGATTTTGTGATCGAGCAGGCGGGCGTAAAATATTCTGATTTAGATGCGATAGTTCTTGTAGGCGGTTCTACATTGATGCCGCAAGTTCCGCTACGAATTAAGGAACATACGGGATTGAAACCTTATACGAATGCCGATCTTGATCCTTATACGGCGGTTGCGAAAGGCGCGGCGATACATGCCGCAATTCTGGAATCGCAACATCGTAATAATGATTCCGGTTTAAGCGATCGCGTTAAGAGATTATTTGAAACCGTGCGGGAAGAGGATGTAAATTCGCATGCGTTAGGAATTGTGGCAATTGATCCGCAGACCAAAGAATTGATCAATCATATTATGATCCCGCGAAATACAACATTGCCTTTTGAAGTATCGGAAACGTTTCGGACAAACAAGGAAAATCAGGACAAAATAACTATACAAGTTTTAGAAGGCGACGCGCCCGATCCGAATGCGTGCTTGTTGTTGGGAAAGTGTAAAATTACGGACTTGCCGCCAAACCTGCCAAAAGGTTCGCTGGTGCAAGTTACATATTCTTTCAACAAAAACGGAAGAATATCAGTAAACGCAAAAGAAACAAACTCCGGCAAACAAGCCGCAACTGATATTGACAGAAGAGGAAATCTAACAGACGAACAACTAGAATCCTTCACAAAATTAGCAGCACAATACAGCGTCGAATAAAATATATACGGGAGGCTCTAAAAATTACCAAAACGTAATTTAATAAACAAATTTCCGTGAACAGTTACAATAAGGCAGATGCAAACAAAACTTGAACACGAACAATACAATGAGATGCTGCGGCATATTATTACTGAGATACAAACCACGCGAGTAGTTGTCGCTCGAAAGGTTAATACTGCAATGATGCAAATGTACCGGAATATCGGCAAACGGCTAGCTGTCGAAAAATTGGAAAAAGGTTATGGTAGCAGCGTGGTAAAACGGCTTTCATCCGATTTACAACAAGAATTTCCCGATACGACAGGCTTTTCGCCGCGCAACTTGTGGAATATGAAGAATTTTTATGAGTTCTACGCTTCGGCTGACGAAAAAGTGCAGCAACTTGCTGCACTTTTACCGTGGAGACATAATGTGTTGATTATGTCAAAAGTAAAATCGTTGAACGAAGCAGAATATTATTTGAAGTTAGCTCTTGAAAACAGTTTGTCGCGAGATATGTTGTTAAATTTTATAAAAGCAGACAGTTATCGCCACAAAGTGTTGGACAATAAGGCACACAATTTTACCATCGCTTTGCCGGAAAATTTGCAGGAACAAGCAGACGAAATTCTGAAGTCCACCTACAATCTCGAAATGCTTGGATTGAAACATCCCCTTAAAGAGCGGGACTTGGAACATGCTTTGGTTGAGAAAATCAAATACTTCCTGCTAGAACTCGGTACCGGTTTTACTTTCATTGGCAATCAATATCGTTTGACGCATAACGACGAGGAATATTTCATCGATTTGTTGTTCTTTAACAGAAAAATTCATTCTCTTGTCGCCATTGAATTGAAAGTAGGAACTTTCAAGCCTGAATATATAGGAAAGATGAACTATTATCTTGGCTTGCTTGATTTGCAGATGAAACAGGATGATGAAAATCCTTCAATCGGCATCATCCTTTGCGCCGACAAAGGCAAAGTAGATATTGAACTCGCTCTGCGCGATTTCAATAAACCCATCGGCGTAGCAGAATATATGCTGAACTTCCCCGAAAAAGAAATTAAAGAATTAATAAATAATGAAATGTTGAATTTTGAAAACAATTAATCCGGTTATGAAATCTGAATGTTCTCCGAGAGCCTTGCGCGGTTCTGAAAGAGTCGGAACGCGACGATCGAAGCGCAATGACGCAACAATCCATGTGAATATTGTTGAATTTAACAATATTAATCACTACTGACCGACTAAATTTTTCAGGATAAAAAGAAAGGGCAATCCGATAATGATTGCCCAAAAAGTTGTATCTTTGATTAACTACAATTAAATACAACGATGGGCAAAGATAGCAAA
>JAISLW010000111.1 GCA_031277105.1 Planctomycetaceae bacterium
CCAAGAATATAATTTAACTCGGTCTTGCTGATTATCTGTTCCCAATCTAATTCAAATGCGTTGCCAAAATAAATCGACGCTGAAACACTCAAAGGAATACGAACATAATAACGACCAAAACGACGCATCACCTCCAAATTCATCTGGTGATCCATCAACCAAAGAGCTACTTGGGCTATCTTCGACGGAAATTCTACTATCTCTATGCCAAAAAATTGATAGACGTTCACACGAATATAATGATCCACATCCAAAAGTTTATCACTCCCAAGCAACTCGCTAATCACCGACATCTCCAATAATCGCAACTCGCGATAACTTATCACCAAAAAATTACCGCAACCACAAGCAGGATCAAGAAAACGTAAACGCGAAAGTTTGTCATGAAATTCCGTCAAACGCGTCTTGCGTATATCAGATTTGAGATTTTTATAACGATAAAACTCTTGCCAAAGATCATCCAAAAATAATGGACGAATCACCTTCAATATATTTTCTTCACTCGTATAATGAGCCCCAAGATCATGACGCAATTCATTGTCCATAACGCTCTGAAACATCGCCCCAAATATCGCAGGTGAAATCTTACTCCAATCAAGACGACAACAATCCAACAACGTCTCTCGCATCCCCGAATCAAAATCCGCTATCTCCAACCGCTCCTCAAATAAATCGCCGTTGACGTAAGGAAATTTTTTGAGTTGTTCGTCTAATGTTTGAAGGCGTTGAGATTCCGTTTGATTTAACGTCTCAAAAATTTTCTGAATATGTAACGCAAGATCGCTGCCGTCGGGATTTGTGCGGTTTAAAATGTAATTGACAAAAAAATCCTTCTCAAATATCCCCGTATCATCAGCAAAAAGACAAAACAATATTCGCACCAAATAAACCTCTAAACGATGACCGCTATAACCTACAGCCTTGAGACGATCATGCAAACAACCCATCTTCTCCGCCGCAGATATATTAACCGGATCAAGTTCCGCAAACGAAACCTTCGTATAACCCGCAAGATAACCAAACAACTCAACATAATCAACCAACTCCGCAAGTTGAAACTTATACAACTTGCCGTCGTCTTCAAGATCATAATAATGAAAGTTGACAAAATCGCAAACAAGAATCCCTTTGGGCATATCTTCAAGCGGCAGCGTATTCGTGTAACGTTTTGCCTGTTCGTAAGCGCGCAAAAGATTTTTGCCAGGACTTTTCATCTCAATCAAAATATGACCCTTCCAAAATAAATCTATTACCCCAGAATTATCGTTGCAAAATTTAACCCGCTTCTCAAAAACCGCTACCTTCGCACGAGGAACGCCAAAAATATAAAAAAACTCATTCTCAAAAGTCTGAGCATCCGCATCCTCACGCGATGAATCACACCTAGAAAGCCAAACGCTCACAAACACAGAAGCACGCAACCTAATCTCATTCCAACTAAGTATTGACATGATTATTTTTAAATTGTTCCTACTTTAATTTACATTTACTGCCTGCCTAGTTATTGGGCGACTGGTTTTTATGCTTTTTATATTGGCGAAATTCAAATACGATCCGTATAGAATGCGTTTATTAGAGATTTTCTAGCATTTCGACTGCTTTTGTTATTCCCATTGCTTTGTTTATTGTTTCTTTTCTTTCTAGTTCTGGTATTGAGTCGTAAACGACGCCGCCTCCTGCTTGTGCTGTTAGTATTCCGTTTTTTATTTTTGCGGTTCTAATAGTGATAGCGAAATCGATGTTTCCGTTAAACGAAATATATCCTGCGGCGCCGCCGTAAACTCCACGTGAAACAGTTTCTTGTTCGGCAATAATTTGCATTGCTCTCACCTTCGGGGCGCCGCTTAACGTACCCGCCGGAAATGTAGATTCAAATAAATCAAAACCGTCCAAACCATCTTCCAATTGCGCAATAACATTCGATACCAGATGCATAACATGCGGATGCCGCTCAATAAACATTAAATCCGTAACTTGTACCGTTCCCGTTTTCGCCACTCTTCCAAGATCATTTCTTCCCAAATCGACCAACATCAAATGTTCCGCTTTCTCCTTCGGGTCGCGCAACATTTCATCAGCCATGTCGCGGTCTCGTTGTTCTGTACTGCCGCGTTTTCTTGTTCCCGCAATCGGTCTCAAAGTTGCCGTGCGTCCTTCAAGACGTATCATTGTTTCCGGCGACGATCCTACCAGAACCGTGTCGCCAAGACGCATAAAAAATAGATACGGCGCCGGATTAGAAAAACGTAACGCCCGATAAAGCGAAACCGCATCCGGCGCATTGTCCGATATAAATTGCTGCGAAAATACGCACTGAATCAAATCTCCCGCCGCAATATGCTCCTTGATAACCTCAACCCGATTACAATATTCCTCCTCCGTCAACACCGGCTTCAACCGCAACTTTTTTTGCCCGCCGCCATCGCCGCTCTTGGCGTTATCATTATTGTTATTGTTACCGTTTTCGTTATTTGGTTGTTTCATCGCCATCGGCTTCTCCAATTCACAAACAACACGGTCAATTTCTTCCATCGCAAACTTAAATAATCTCTTCCTAACTCTGTCTTTGTCCTCGCCGCAATTGTCCGAACAATTCACACGATTAGGAAACGTCAAAACGCAAATCGTCAACGTCTGCTTAACATTGTCAAAAATCAACATCGTACGCGGAATAACAAAACTCGCAAAAGGTTCATTGTCAAGACGATGCGGTATATTCTCAAAAAACGCCGTCATTTCATACGCAAAATAACCGACCAAACCGCCAAAAAATCGCGGCAATTCAGATTGCTCTACCGCTTTATATTCCGACATAATTTCACGTAAAATTTGAAGCGGTTTATTATCATGCGCAATAGAGTTTTCTTTGGACAATATTCCTTGCTCGTTATATTCCCGCACCGAAACATAATCTTTGTAAATTTCGACAAAAGCGTGAGGCGATATTCCAAGAAACGAATAGCGTCCCCATTTTTCGCCGCCCTCAATACTTTCAAGCAAAAACACGCCTTCTTGATTATTGTAAAATCGCCGCAAGAGCGAAACCGGCGTATGCAAATCAGCCAACAGCTGACGCGTAACAGGAACGACGTCCGCCTGTTGACATTCAATTAAAAATTGTTCGAGATTAGTTGCCATGTTTATTTAAAATTAGATTATACAGATCGTACTTGAAATTAAGCGATTTAAAAGCGTCAAAGCCTACAGTCCGAAATCTAGGCAGGCGAAGGTAAATCGCAAATTAAAGTACGAACAGTTTATATTGTTCGCGTTATAAGTAATATTATTTTTTGTAACGATAATTGTAATTATTTTGAGGTTTTGATTGGGTTATACTGCTCGTACTTGAAATTCAGCGATTTAAAAGCGTCAAAGCCTGCCGTCCGAAAGCTAGGCAGGCGAAGGTAAACGCAAACTCAAGTACGAATAGTTTAAAATAATTACGCAAATTAAAGGGTATCTCTAAAAATTCATTTTTTTGCAAAAAGGTATTGCGGTGTTTTGCCGAAACGCCGTAATACGCGTAAAACAATTATTAAATTTTAATAATTCATAACGTATAAAATAAATTTATTTTAGATATTGTGAAATATTATCATTTATTAGCGACATAAACTCTAATGCCGACCAAAATAAACGCAGCGGCGAAACGCCGCCGACCTAGACAAATGAATTTTTAACGACGCCCTAAAGTAAGAACGGTCTAAAGCAAACCGTCTTTAACGATTCAAGATTGTAAACGATTATTGATCTCTTACAAGCCCCCAAAAAAGTAGCGTTTTTTGGCAAAAAATTTTATTTCCAATTATCGAGAAAATAGAATTTTGACCAAAGCGTCTTTTATTGCGGATGAATAATTTGCGCTTGAAATTATTAAAAAAATTCATATAATCGCCGTTTATAATTTTTACGATTAGTTTAAAAAACTAATCATTAATTTACTATTCACTAAATTTAGTAAGATGATTCTTGATCAATTGCGGTTGCGTTTTTTGGAAGCGGTTAAAGATTTTTACGTTGATGTTTCGGGTAATTTTGATTTGGTTCGTCCTTCGCAGGATGTTCGTTTTGGCGATTATCAGTCGAATATAGCGATGCCTTTTGCGAAGCGTTTATCTCGTAATCCGCGCGAGGTTGCGGGCGAGATTGTTTCGCGTCTTAAAGTTGATGATATTTGTGAATCTGTCGAGGTTGCGGGCGCCGGTTTTATTAACATGGCGTTGAGTGAATCGTTTTTGGCGGCGCAAGTTTGTAAGGTTTTTTCTGATGTTGTTGGTTTAGGGATTAGTTTAGTTGGGCGGCGTCGTTTTATTGTCGATTATTCTGGTCCTAATGTAGCGAAGCCGATGCATGTTGGTCATTTGCGGTCGACGGTGTTGGGTAATGCGATAACGCGGATGCTTCGTTTTCGCGGTCATGATGTGATTACGGACAATCATCTTGGCGATTGGGGGACGCAATTTGGGATGATTATTTTTGGTTATAAAAATTATCTTGATGTTGATTTATACAATCGTCAACCTGTTGAGGAATTGAGTAGGATTTACAGATTAGTTCGCGGCAAGATGGATGCGGGCGATGTGGAAGTTTCGGCGGCGGCGCTTCGTGAAACGGCGAAGTTGCATGAAGGCGACGCGGACAATTTGAAAATATGGCGCGAGGTTATGCCGTATTCGATGGATGAGATTGATTTGATTTACAAGCGGCTTGGCGTTATGTTTGATTATACGTTAGGCGAGAGTTTTTATCATCCGTTGCTTTCGGGCGTAGTTGATGATTTGGTCAAGCGTGGTATTGCGTGTGAGACGGATGGCGCTATTGGGATTTTTTTTGACGGTAGCGACGTGCCGATGTTGATACGTAAGAAGGACGGCGCTTTCTTGTATGGAACGACGGATATTGCGACAATTTTATATCGTATGCGGGAGTTTAAGCCGGATGTGATTTTGTATCTTACAGATTTCCGGCAATCGTTACATTTCGAGCAACTTTTCAAGGCTGCGAAGTTGATGGGGATAGAGGGTGTAGAGTTTTCTCATGTCAAGTTTGGCGCCGTGTTGGGCGAGGATGGCAAGCCGTTTAAAACGCGGAGTGGCGATACGGTGGGGTTGAATGGATTATTGGACGAAGCGGAGCGGCGGGCGTTGGAAGTCGTGAAGGCGAGCGGGCGTTTGGATTTGGCGGAGGCGGAGTATGATGAAGTTGCGCGGCGGGTGGGGATAGGCGGGATTATTTATGCGGATTTATCGCAAAATAGGGAGAGTGATTATGTTTTCAGTTATGACAAAATGCTGGCGTTGAACGGCAACACGGCGGCTTATATGCAATATGCGTATGCGAGAGTGAGGAGTATTTTTTCAAAGGGCAATATTGATGTGGATAAGTTTCGTAGTAAGTTGACGGCGGAAAATTTTAAACCGCAATTGAAGACGTTGGCGGAGCGAATGTTGGCGTTGGAGATTGTGCGGTTTGGCGATGCGATTGATTTTGCGATCAAGGATTATCGTCCGAATTTATTGACGGCGTATCTTTATGATTTAGCAAATAAATATTCAACTTTTTTTGAACAATGCCCAGTTTTGCGGGCGGAAAATGAGTTGACAAAAAACGCTCGTTTAATGTTGTGCGATTTAACGGCGACAACTCTAAAAAAGGGACTGGAATTGTTAGGAATAAAAACAGTAGAAAAAATGTAAATTATGATACAATCCAGCAAACGACAAATTAAACGGAAATTATTTGTAACCGTTCACAAAAATTAGTGAATAGAGTTTAGGGAATAGGGTTTAGTTTTTTAATTAGAAAATTAGAAAAGTGGTTTTTGTTAAAAAAAATTGTCCCACTTGTCCCTAAAAAAAATTACCGATACGTAATTTAATAAATAAATTTCCGTGAACGGTTATGATAAATTTGTGTTTTTATGGGTTGTTGGAATTTAAATTATTGAAATTAATTGGGGTGATATAAAATGACGACGAGTGTTGTTTTGGTTGGTGTTGGTGGTCAAGGGATTTTGTTAGCGAGTGAAATAGTGGCGCAGGCTGCTGTTTTGGTTGGTTTTGACGTTAAGACTAATGAAGTTCATGGGATGGCGCAGCGTGGCGGTTCGGTTGTGGCGCAGATACGATTTGGGCGTGAGGTTTTTAGTCCTCTTGTTCCGAGCAAGTCGGCGCAAGTGTTGGGTTCTCTTGAGCGGATAGAGGGTTTGCGGAATATTGATTATTTGGCGTCGGATGGTTTAGCAGTAATTTCGAGTCAAAAAATTGTACCGGTAACTTCATCAACGGGCGGCGTATCGTATCCAGATGTAGATGAAAAGTTATTGTTACGATATTTCCCGAAGTTAGTTTATATTGACGCGGTAGAATTGGCGACGGCAATGGGTAATCCTAAAGCGGCGAATACTATTTTACTAGGCGCAATGGCGACAAAACTAATGTTACCTGTAGAAGCGTGGATAGAAGCAATCAAAAAAAGCGTAAAAGAAAAATTCATCGACATAAACATAACGGCATTCAAAAAAGGTTATGCCATCGCCGAAGAGAAAAAAAATAGCGAATAAATTTTTTGTAATAGTTCACGGAGATTTGTTTATCAAATTAGTAACCGTTCATGAAAATTTAAGCGCTAGGTTTTAGGTTTTAGGTTTTAGGGAGTAGGGAGTAGTTTTTTAGAAATTTAGAGAACGATTTTTTGTTACAAAAATCGATAAGGAACGCAGGCGTCTCGCCTGCAAAAAAAGGAATGTAGGCGCTAAAGGATCGCACGTGCCGCAGGATCGCGGGCGTCTCGCCTGCATGCGGGTGTTCTCAACCGCCGAGGAGCGAGGTTAAAATCTCAAACGCGTTTTTGTTTGCCTTTCTGCAAAGTGCAGGCGAGACGCCCGCGATCCGTTGGTCT